>CAYHSQ010000001.1:0-27055 GCA_964359365.1 uncultured Candidatus Saccharibacteria bacterium
CAGTTCATGGGGGCGGTGTTCCAGATTTTTTGTAAAACTGAACGAGTGTCTTTGCAGTTGGTAAAAGATTTTAGCATTGAGAAGATCGCGGGTGGGAGCTTGCAGGATGGAGGAGTGCCTTTGGAGCCGGCATCTTTGTATGCTTTGTATTTATCTAGACAGTTTTTAATTTCGAGGGAGGTTTCGAATAATTTTTGGCCGACGTAGTCTGGATGATTGTTGAGAAGGAGGTCGGGAATGGTTTGGTTGCCAAAAAGAGCAACGGTTGAAATGCCCGCGACGGTTTTTTCGGCGAGAGAGCCTTCAAAGCCGTAGCCGACAATGATTGATTGAGCAACGCCGGCGATGGCGGCGGCATAGACGGTAAAGGTAACCGCACGACCGCCTAGTTGAATGGTTCGATTGATAACTTTGCCAGCTTTGGTGGCTTCTTCGGCAGCTTCTTTGATGGCTTGTTTGAGAGCGTCTTGGTCGGTGACGCTTAATTCTTTAATGGTATTCTGTAAAGCAATTTCTTCAGGAGAGATTGTTGGTTTGGGGCAGGCTTCCCCGGTGGGAGTTTGAGGTGGGGTTATAGTAGGGGGAGTTCTTGGGACTAAGGCGCTTTTTCTTGGGCATAGAAAGTTTCTTAATTTTCCCCAAATTCCCTTGCCATCTTTATGAGCTTCAAATCTTTTATAAACGGCTTCAAATAAATCATCAAAGTTTTTGTAACCTAGGATTTTACTTAACTCATTAGCGTTTACATTTTCTGAACCAGCTTTTTTAAGCAAATTAGCGAGATCGATTTTTTCTTGCACAGCGGCCGCACTTTCTTTTTCTAGCATATCTTCCCCAGTTAAGATGGCTAGAGCGTAATCAAAACCAGTGTAGTCTGTGGTGGTGGTTAGCGAGCTATATAAATAAGATTTAAGAGAACTTCTTGTTACGCCTTTATCACCAGCTAAACCAACGATAATATTATTTAAATGGCTGTCGGTGTATTTGGAGCAGTTACACACGGCATTTTCTGCATGTTGAGGAATTAACTCTGGCAGGAAGCCTGATCTACCGCTGTCACGGTTTACGCAGTGAACTAATTCGTGAGCCAAACTAGCTTTTGCTGGGCCACTTTTTTGATTTCTGCCAATTCTAATAGTGTCGCAGCTTTTGAAAGCGTCATCGGCTATACTAAAACTACCGCCTTGGCCTTCGGTTAAAGATATTTTTAATTTTTCGGGCAGGAATTTTTTACCTGTTAATTTTTCTATTTCGTCTTTCAATGAAAGATAGTCTTTTATGACTGTTATGGCTTGATTGATATTGATGGAGGGGTTTCTTGGATTGAAGTTGATTTCTAGATAAGGTTCTAAAATTGTAATTAAGCCATAATCACCGTCCGTAACTACGGTGACATTTTTTAGACCGGTAGCCTTCATGATTTGATTGGCTAGTTCGATGTTGTTTGTTAGCTCTGGAAAAGCTAACACTGGCTGCCAAAAAAAGATGAAAAATGAGACGATGAAAAAAAGTGGCAAGAGGAACTTGGCCATTTTTTTATTTTAGCATTTTAGCAGGGGGATTATTAGTATTGATAATGAACTGGATCCCCGGGTCAAGCCCGAGGATGACAGACTGTGGGAGGTGACAGAATATTGGAAACGCGCTAAGATCAAGGCACTTTTTTATGAAAGACAGGATTGTGTTTGATATTGAAACGAAAAATACTTTTGCGGATGTGGGCGGGCAGGAGAATATTGATAAGCTCGACATGTCGGTGACGTGTGCTTATTCTTATAACGAAAATAAATATTATACTTTTTGGGAGTCGGATTTGGAGGCCTTGGGGAAGATGTTGCAAGATGCATCTGTCGTGATTGGGTTTGCGATTAATCGGTTTGATTTACCGGTGCTCGCAAAATATTTTAAATTTAACATTGATAAGGTGCCGAGAATCGATTTGCTCGAAGAAATCGAGCTAGCTTTTGGGAGCAGAATTGGGCTCGGGATTGTGGCGGAGACGACTTTGGGGATTGGGAAGAGTGGGCATGGGCTGGATGCGATTGAATATTGGGAAACAAAGAATTTTGAAGCATTGGAAAAATATTGTTTACAGGATGTAAAGGTGACGAAGGAGCTTTATGATTTTATTTTGAAGAATGAGTACGTGCTGATTCCAAAGAGATATACTAATGAAATTATCAAGGTGCCGGTAGTGATTAAGCCTTTGGAGATTCCGTTGAGTTTGTTTTAAAAAACAAAACCCCTTTCGGGGTTTTTGATAATTGTACTTTTTATTTTCTTCTCATTGCCATGTGAGTGGCGGGGATGATGTCGAATAAGAAATCGTATAAGAAGTGAACGAGGATTGCTATTGGGAGGCCGAATTTGAACATGATCCAGAAGAGGAACATGCCGCCAAACCAACTGTTTACCCAGCCGAAAAATCCTTGATATTTGTGTCCATCTCTAAAGAAGGTATTGGTAGCGATTATCGAAGCTCCAACTGCCCAGCTAGAGCTATGAAAGATATATGGTTCTAGAGCTTTGAACGTTGCCCAGTTTGCAATTGGTCCAACTAAGTGCATGTGGAACCATTCGGTGATGCCGAAGCCAAGAAAGCCGAAGAAGCAGTAGTTAGCAATTTGTACTGAAACAATGTTCGACATGAAAAAGAGCCATCTAAAGGCTATTTCTTCGGTAACTCCTGCAAAGAGGCTGTGCAATGTTCCTCCAATTAAGAATTCGTGGACCTCTGGGTCTCGGCGACGCCTTGGGCCCATAGATAGTGCGGCGAGAGTTGCGAGGGCGGTTCCCCAGAGGAGAAGCGGCCAAGAACCAATCAACCAATCAATCATCGCCCCTTTAACTTTCCAAAGTTCGAAAAATTTGAATGGTACGGCCTGAGGCCAAAAGTGCATAATGATTGGTAATACGATGATGCTTCCCAATAATTTGTTCCAATACTTACTCCACCATTCTCTCGTTTCGTTTTCAGCAGACATGGGGGCCTCCACACTATGTTAGGGGTCGGGTTTTTCAAAGGGCCACTTTTCGTATATTGACAGATATATTCATATAAGTCAATAGTATTTAAGATGATGATTTTTTAATTGGGCAAGGCTGACGGGGTTTGAGCTTATCTATATTATATAATTTATGCATATTGCTGATTTGGATTTGAATGAGGATTTTGTGCGGGCTTTGGATTTGCTTGAAAATTCGGAGAAGCATCTTTTGATTACGGGGAAGGCGGGGACGGGGAAGTCGACTTTGTTGAGTTATTTTCGAGACAAGACGAAGAAAAAGTTGGTGGTGTTGGCTCCGACAGGAGTGGCGGCGGTGAATGTGGGTGGGGAAACGATTCATAGTTTTTTTGGATTTTCGCCGATGATTGAGGTGATTGCGGCAAAGCAGCTTGGGGCACGGACGAAGAAGACGATTTATGAAAGATTGGACGCGATTATTATTGATGAGGTGTCGATGGTACGGGCTGATTTACTTGATTGCGTGGATAAATTTTTAAAGGCGGCGCGGAAAAGTGAGCTGCCTTTTGGCGGAGTGAGAATGATTTTTTTGGGAGATTTATATCAGTTGCCGCCGGTGTTTAAAGAAGAAGAGAGTGGGTTGTTTGGGAGTGTTTACAAAACTTTTTATTTTTTTGGGTCGATGGTGATTCGGGAAATTTTGCAAAGTGGTGATTTGATATTGGTGGAGTTGGAAAAAGTTTATCGACAGAAGGAGGCGGATTTTCTTTCTGTGTTAAATAAAATTCGGGAGGGGCGAGCGGATTATGATGGGTTAAATTTTTTAAATAAAAGGCACGAGATGCCGCGGGCCTTGTTACCTAATGAGATTATGCTTACCTCTACAAATTATTTGGCGGAGCGAATGAACGAGGGTAATTTAAAGCAGATTGATTCGGCGATGAAAGAATATAAGGGGGTGCGGTCGGGGGATTTTGCTGAACACACTTTGCCGACTTATGAAAAATTGGCGTTGAAAAAAGGGGCGCGGGTGATGACTTTGAATAACGATGAGCGCGGGCGATGGATTAATGGAACTTTGGGGGTGGTGAAAGAATTAAATAAAGATACGGTGGTGGTGAAGCTTGATAGCGGGAAGGAGTATGAGATTGGGCCTTACGTGTGGAATGTTTATAAATTTATGTTGAACGTGAGTCGGAACACGGTGGAGGCGAAGGAGGTGGGGAGTTTTGCACAGTTGCCTTTGAAGCTTGCGTGGGCGATGACGATTCATAAGGCGCAGGGTAAGACTTTCGATAAAGTGGCGTTGAGTTTGGGGCGAGGGGCGTTTGCGGCGGGGCAACTTTATGTGGCTTTGAGTCGGGTGCGGACTTACGATGGACTAACTTTATTTTCGAAAATTAGTGATGAAGATTGCATCGTGAATTATGAAGTGGAGGAGTTTTTGAATCGGCTTAGGGGGTAGGGAAGAAACTAGAGAACTAGAATCTAGAAGCTAGTAGAAGGTGAAGATGAGGGGGGAACTAGATACTAGTCCCTAGATTCTAATTTGTGCTACAATATTTTTTAGTTCGTTGAGGTTACGATTTTTGTTTTCCGGATAGTCTACGCTTATGAAGCTTAGGCTTACCGAGGGAGGAGTTGCCGTGTTACGAAAAGCATTGCTAATGATTTTTATGTGCTCGACTTTGTTTATGGCGACGGAAGCCTTTGCTGATCATAGACATCATCGTGGTGGAAATTGTGTGCCGCAGCGTGGTTATTACACTCCTCAGTACAATTATGGTGGTGGGGGAATGGGTTTGGGATTTAGCATAGGTGGTGGAAGTAGTCGTGTTTACATTGGTCAGCCTTACTATCAACCTGTGTATAGTTATGTGAATCAGTGGCATTGGGATGCTTGGGGGCGTTGGGTTTACGGCCCGGTGCTTGTCCGGATTAGGTAATAATAATGATAACAATAAATAAGCCTCGAATTTTTCGGGGCTTTTTAAACTGACTTTATTCTCTTGGCGGGTGGTAATATCTCATCAAGTTTAACGGCGTTAATAAGGACCACTTAAAGGGGTGGCTACATTAGTTCCTTTATAATTTGCTAATTATTTAATTTTGTGACATAATTTTGATCAGTTCGTTGAGGTTTGTTTCGACCCTTTTTTTGAGCGATAAGCTGCATTTTACACAACTTATCGCAGGAGAATTGTCATGCCTAAGAAACTTTTGTGGATGATTTTGATGTGCTCTATTTTGCTTATGGCGGCGGAAGTTTTTGCTTTTGGTGGTCATGGCCACGGTGGAGGCAGCGGTCATCATGGCGGCGGTAGTTTCCGCGGCGGTGGGGGTATGTCTCATCACGGCGGTGGTTCTCATGGTGGGCATTTACATGGCTATGGCGGCGGTTACACTTCAAGTTTGTTGGATTACCGAGGTTCTAACTATGGCGGTGGATACAGTACTTATGGGTATTCGCCTGGATTTTATAGTGGGCATGGAAGTGGCTATAGTAGCTACGGCAGCGGGTACAGCAGCGGAGGTGGTGGATTGAGTTTTGGCTTGAGTCTTGGTGGTTCGGGTTATTCTCAGCCCTACTATCAGCAGTCCGTGCCCGAGTATGCTTATCGTAATCAATATTACCGAACTTGGTGGGGGGAATTGCGTTACGGTCCCATACTTGTTCGAATTAGATAAAAAATTAGTATATAAATTAGTTGACTTGAAAGTTAAGCCCTGATAATCGGGGCTTTTTGTTTTTTAATATTACATAGCCTATACTCTAGGTAGGAGGTGTTAATAAGTGTTAAGATTTATTAATTAAGAATAAAGAGAAAGGATATGAAAATAAATAAAAAATTACCGGTGAAAAAGGCTAAGGCTTTGCTTTGCGCGAAGCAGGCGGCAGGGACTTTGGCAAAGGTCGTTTTAATGATGGAGGAGAATAGATATTGTCCTGAAATTATTCAACAGGTGGAGAGCATTATCGGTTTGATGAAAACTACCAAACGAGAACTTTTAGCAGGACATCTGGATACATGTTTAGAGCACCAGCTTTCAAGTAATAAAAAAAAGGCGATCGAGGAATTATTAAAAATTTTTAATTTGTCGGATTAAAAATTGAACACCTCCCCCCACCCCTCCTCATTAGAGGAGGGGGGATGGAGTAAAAATTATGAAAAATATTAAAAAGTTTCAGGTGAGGGGTATGGATTGCGCATCATGCGCAGCTATTATTGAAAAGACTTTGAAAAAGGTGGATGGGATAAATAATGTAGAGGTTAATGTTGCGACGGAGATGGCTAAGGTTGAGTTTGATGACCAGAAAATTAAGCCGAGTGAATTTTCTAAGATAATAGAACCGTTGGGGTATAGTCTTGTTGGTAATGATATGGATAAGATTCCTGCCTCCTTAGGAATGACAATGAGTGAGATGGGAATGACAGGTGGTGGGGATATGCCGAGTGCGAGTGAAATGGGGATGTCGGCTTCGGAACACGCTGCGCATTTGGGGATTAATCAATCTAAAGAGGAGAAGTTGGCTGAGGTTGATGCTATGAAGAGGGTGGTTTTAAGTGCCTTGCCGCTTGCTATAATTAGTATTTTTGTGATGGGCTGGGATATTTTGGCTCAGTTTAGTTATGCCTTGCCGATGAGTGAAATAGTGGAGGAATTTTTTCATCATTTACTACCTTTGATGGCGACTTATGCGCTGTTTGTGGTGGGGAAGCCTTATTTATTGGGTGTATATCGATTTATGCGTTATGGGGTGGCGAATATGGATACCTTAATTGGGATTGGGACTTTGGTGGCGTATGTTTATAGTTTTATAATGACGGCCTTTGAAGAACCGTTAAAAATATATTTGGACACGAGCCATACATATTACGATGTGACGATTGTGGTAATTACCTTTATTGCCTTGGGGAAATATTTGGAGGCTCGAAGTAAAGTAAAAACGGGTGAGGCGATTGAAAAATTATTGGGTTTGCAGGCGAAGACGGCTTTAGTGATTAGGGATGGAAAGGAGGTTGAGGTGGCTGTGTCTGAAATTGTACATGGCGATTTGATTGTCGTGAAACCTGGGTCGAAGATTCCGGTGGATGGGGTGATTACTGAGGGTGAGTCTTTTATTGATGAGGCGATGGTGACTGGGGAGCCGATGCCGGTTTCGAAAACTACAGGAGATAAGGTTATGAGTGGGACTTTGAATATTACCGGTGCTTTTATTTTTAAGGCGACGAAGGTGGGGTCGGAAACACTACTGGCTCAGATTATTAAAATGGTGAGTGAGGCGCAGGGAAGTCGGGCGCCGATTCAGGGATTGGCTGACAAAATTTCTGGGATATTTGTACCGATTGTTTTAGTAATTGCTGTTTTATCTTTAGCTACTTGGCTTTATTTTGGCATTGGAATTTTAGGTCTGTCCGAGGCTTTAGCTTTGGGTTTATCAGCTTTTGTAGGAGTTTTAGTAATCGCTTGTCCTTGCGCTTTAGGGCTTGCAACACCGACTGCAATTATTGTGGGAGTGGGAAAGGGGGCGAGTGAAGGGATTTTGATAAAGGATGCGGCGACTTTGGAAAAATTACATAAAGTAGATGTGTTGGTGTTTGATAAAACTGGTACCGTTACAAAGGGAAAGCCTGAATTAATGAAGATTAAAAATTATTCGGAGCAGAGTGATTCGGAGTTGGTTATGATTCTAGCGGCGCTGGAAAGTAAATCTGAGCATCCGATTGCGGGGGCGATATTAAATTATGCTAAGGAGAATAAGATAGATTTGTTGCCGGTGACAAAATTTGAGAGTGTGAAGGGGAAGGGATTGAGGGGTTTTGTTCTCGGTAAGGAATATGTGGCAGGGAACGCAAAAATGATGAGCGATTTGGGGGTGGAGTTTGATAAGAAATTTTTTGAAAAAGAAAGTTTGGAGGGGAAGACACCGATAATTTTAGCTCAAGGAATAGTTGCGCTTGGGGTGTTTATGGTGGCGGACATGATTAAGCCGGAAGCAACTTTGGCTTTGATGAGCTTGAAAAAGATGGGGATTAAGACTTTGATGCTCACTGGAGATAATAAAAATACGGCGAAATTTATTGCGAAACAGTTGGGAATTGATGAGGTGCTGGCGGAGATGATGCCGGAGGATAAATTGAAAAAAATTAAGGAGTTGCAGAAAAAAGGTTTGATTGTGGCGATGGCGGGCGATGGCGTGAATGATGCCCCGGCGTTAGCGATTGCTGACGTGGGGATTGCGATGGGCACTGGGACGGATGTGGCGATTGAAACGGCTGGGATCACATTACTCGCCGGAGATATTAGTAAGCTCCTGAAGGCGATTAGGTTGTCGAAGATGACGATGCGGGGAATTAAACAGAATTTATTTTGGGCTTTTATTTATAATTTTTTGGGGATTCCGCTCGCCGCCGGATTATTTTATCCGATTTTTGGGTGGGTATTGTCGCCAGTGTTTGCTGGGCTTGCGATGGCTTTTTCTTCGGTGTCGGTGGTCGCTAATTCTTTAAGATTGAAAACTATTAGGTTATAAAATGAAAAAATATTTATTTCATATTAGCGGGATGCACTGTAAGTCTTGCGTGGTTTTAAGTGAGAGTGAGGTTTTGGAGCTGAAAGAGGTGGTGAGCGCTAAGGCTTCGCTCGCTCACCATACTTTGGAAGTGGAGGCGGACTTTGGTGATAAGGAGTTATTTCATGTGATGGATGATTTAAATGTGGTTTTGAAACCTCATGGGTATACTTTGTCTTTAGAAAAAAAGAATCATGATAAAAAGTGGGGTGATTTTATTTATGCGGTGCCGATGGCTTTAGGATTTATTATTTTGTTTGTAGTGTTGCAAAAATTAGGGATTGTTAATTTGATTGGGGGTGGGAAGATTGGTTATGGGACGGCATTCTTAATTGGTCTAGTTGCTTCTGTGTCGAGTTGTATGGCGGTCGTGGGAGGGTTAGTACTTTCAATGTCGGCAAATTTTACAAAAGAGGGGGATAAAATTCGACCGCAAATCTCATTTCATTTAGGTAGGTTGATTTCCTTTTTTGTTTTTGGTGGAGTGATTGGGGCTTTAGGGTCGGTGTTTCAATTAGGTTTAGTGGGGACTTTTTGGTTGGGAATGGGTTTGGGTTTAGTGATGATAATTTTAGGAGTTAATTTGCTAGATATTTTTCCGGGGGCGAAAAGGTTTCAAGTAACCTTGCCAGGATTTTTAGGGAGGTGGGTTCATACTTTGAAAAATTTAAATCATAGCGTGACGCCATTTTTAGTGGGTGTAGTTACTTTCTTTTTACCATGTGGCTTTACGCAGTCGATGCAAATTTATGCCTTGAGTACCGGGAGTTTTTTTGCTGGAGCTATGTTTATGTTGGTTTTTGCTCTGGGAACTTTGCCGGTGTTAGGTTTGATTAGCTTCAGTTATTTTGGAGTTTCGAAGAAATCTCAATCAGGAGTTTTCTTTAAGACTACTGGCTTGATTGTGATATTTTTTGGAATCTTTAATATTATTAATAGTTTAGTCGCAGCGGGAATAATTCTACCGCTTTATAGTTTTTGAAGACAGAAATTAAGAGTTAATAATTATAAATTAGGAAAATGAATTTATTAAAATATATTTAATTATGAAAATTATTTTTTGGTCTTTGGTGGTTGTAGTGGTTTTGGGAGGGTGGTTTTTGCTTTCTAGGGGGGTAAATAAAAATAGTGGTAATGAAAAAGAGGGTGATAATGTTTCTATGGTTATTGGAAAGCAGGTGATTAATATTTTAGCGAAGGGGGGATATTCGCCTCGAGTGACTTTGGCGAAAGCGGATTTGCCATCAGTTATAAAAATGCAGACTAATGGGACTTTTGATTGTTCGGCATCAGTCACGATTCCAAGTTTGAATTATAGGACGATGCTTGTGCCTACTGGGGTGAGTGAGGTGGAAGTGCCAGCCCAAAAAGCAGGAGCGGTGTTGCGAGGGTCGTGTGGGATGGGGATGTATAGTTTTGAGATTAGGTTTAGTTAGGTAATGACAGAAGTTGAAAAATTAGTATTATAGAGAGAATGGCAAAGAAGACTTTATATTTTGATAATGCGGCTTCGACGAAGCTCGACCCTGCGGTGAAAAAGGCGATGATGCCTTATTTTGATAAGATTTATGCTAATGCTGGCGGTTTACATTTGATGGCTCAGCAAGCTTCGGCGGGGATTTATGAGGCGCGGAAGCAGGTGGCGGCGACTTTAGGGACGGGTTTCAGGCAAATCTTTTTTACTGGTTCGGCGACGGAGGCGAATAATATGGTGTTGCGGGGGGTGGTGAAAAAATATGGGAAGGGGAAGATTGTGGTTTCGACCGTGGAGCATGATTCGGTTTTGGAAACAGCTTTGGATTTGAAACGTGAGGGGGTAGAGGTGGATTTTATTGGGGTGAATGAGGAGGGAATGCTGGATTTGAAAGCATTGGAGAAGGCGATTGATAAAAACACGATTTTAGTTTCTTTGATGTATGCAAATAATGAGATTGGGACTTTGTTTCCGATTGAGAAGATTGGAAAGATGCTTCGAGAGAAGCGAGCTCTTGGGTTTCCGGTTTTGTTTCATACGGATGCGGTACAGGCATTTCAATATTTAGATTGTTCGGTGGAAAGATTGGGGGTGGATTTCTTAACTTTATCAGGGCATAAGATTTATGGACCGAAGGGGGTGGGGGCGCTTTATGTGCGAGATAGAAGTAATTTGGAATCGGTAATGACTGGCGGTGGACAAGAAGAGGGGTTGCGTAGTGGGACAGAAAATACGCCTTATATAGTAGCGATGGGGAAGGCGGTGGAGCTTGCTCAAAAAATAAGAGAGAAAGAAAGTAAGCGGATCCGCGGCCTGAGAGATAGGCTATGGCAGGGAATTCAGAAAATTTTACCGGAAGCGGAATTAAACGGCAGCTTTGAAGAAAGGTTACCGAATAATTTAAATGTTTATTTTCCGGGGCGGGGAGCGCAGGATTTAGGGATTGAGTTTGATTTATTTGGGATAGCGGTGTCGCCCGGCGTGGCTTGTGCAGCTCGAACTGCGAAGCCATCCCATGTTTTAACTGCTTTAGGCATACATGATGCTCGTCCACATCAAAGTTTGAGGTTTTCTTTAGGGAAATTTACGACGGCGGAAGAGGTGAGGGCCTGTTTACAAATCTTAAAAAATAGGTTTAAATAGAGGAAGAAAGAGGTATTCTTACGTCTTACATAGGTTTCAGAGAATGCGAGAATAATAAGTAGTCGCTAATTAGTGTTAGATAAACTTTATTTATATGAAACAAGGAGGACAACATAAATTTACTTTAAAAGCTCAGGAAGCCTTGCAAGTAGGCCAGGATTTGGCGGCTTCGAGGAATCATGGGGAATTTCGGGGGGCGCATTTGCTATCGGCTTTAATTGCTGATGGACAGTCTTTGGTTCAGCCAATGCTGGCGCGAGCGGGGGTGGATTTGCAGGCGCTTTTTCATGAGATTGAGCAAGATTTAGGACACTTGCCACGAGTTTTAGCGAGCTCTCAGGTGGGGCAGCTTTATTTGTCGCAGGAAATTATGGCGATTTTAGATAGGGCGTTTAAGATTTCGGTGGCGCAAAAAGATGAGTTTATTTCTTGTGAACATTTACTTTTAGCTTTACTTGATGTGCCTTCGACGGCGCAGGAGATTTTGGCTTCGTTTGGCTTGAGAAGGGAGACGATGATTCGAATTTTGGCGCAATTGCGTGGTTCAACTCGGGTGACAGATGAGGCGCCGGAAACTAAATTCCAAGTGCTCGAAAAATACGCGGTGAATTTAACGGATAAGGCGAGAGATGGAAAGTTGGATCCGGTGATTGGCCGCGAGGAGGAGCTCCGACGGGTGATTCAGATTTTAAGTCGTAGGACAAAAAATAACCCGGTTTTAATTGGTGAGCCTGGTGTGGGAAAGACGGCGATTGTGGAGGGTTTGGCGCAGAGAATTGTGCAGGGCGAGGTGCCAGAACCATTAAAAGGAAAAGAAGTGGTGATGCTTGATATTGGGTCTTTGATTGCTGGAACGAAGTTCCGTGGTGAATTTGAAGATCGATTGAAGGCTTTTATTAAAGAAATTAATAATTCTCAAGGAAAGATTATTCTTTTCATTGATGAGTTACATATGATTGTGGGCGCAGGAGCGGCAGAAGGTGCGGTGGATGCGTCTAATTTACTGAAGCCATCTTTGGCACGAGGAGAGTTACGAGCGATTGGGGCGACGACTTTGAAAGAGTATCAAAAACATATTGAAAAAGATTCGGCTTTGGAAAGGCGCTTTCAGCCGATTTTAGTGGAAGAGCCAAGTCCTGAAGATGCGATTGCGATTTTGCGTGGTTTGAAAGAGAAGTATGAGGTGCATCATGGTTTAAGAATTTCAGATGAAGCGATTATTGCTTCAGTGAATTTGTCGGCGCGCTATATTACCGATCGATTTTTGCCAGATAAGGCGGTGGACTTAATGGATGAGGCGGCGGCGGCGAGAAGATTGGAGACTGAGAGTTTGCCTCGCGAGATTGATACTTTTAGAAGGGATATTACACGACTTGAAATAGAGAAGTCGGCTTTGACGCACGAAGAAAATGAGGTAAAAAACAAGAAACGTTTAAGTGTAATTAACAAAGAGCTAAAGGACTTAAAAGAAAAGAATGATGAGTTGTCTTCGATGTGGCACGCGGAAAAGTTGGCATTTGAAAATTTACATAATTTAAGAAGAAAGATTGATGAGCTCCGAAGAAAGATTGAGGTAGCGGAGCGTGAGGGTAATTTGGAGGTGGTGGCGCAGACTTTATATGGCGAATTGCCAAAAGCTGAGACTGATTATAAGGCTTTAGAGAAAAAACATTTTGGTGGGAAAACTAAAATGCAAAAAAGTGAGAAGTTTTTGAAAGAAGTGGTGGATGAGGAGGATGTGGCTTCGGTGGTATCTCGTTGGACGGGGATTCCGGTTAACAAGATGCTTGAGACTGAGGCGAAAAAATTGTTGGGCGTGGAAGATGATTTGCGAAAGAGGGTGGTGGGTCAGGAAGAGGCGATTTCGGCGATTGCTCGGGCGCTTAGGCGCAGTAGGGCGGGTTTGTCGGATGAGAATAAGCCTTTGGGATCTTTCATGTTCTTGGGGCCAACAGGTGTCGGTAAAACCGAGCTATCAAAGGCTTTGGCGGAATTGATGTTTAATGACGAGAAGGCCTTGGTGCGAGTGGATATGAGTGAGTTTATGGAAAAGCACGCGGTGAGTAAGTTGATTGGTTCGCCTCCAGGTTATGTGGGATATGATGAGGGCGGGAGCTTGACTGAGGTGTTGCGACATAGGCCATATTCTTTAATTTTATTTGATGAAATTGAGAAGGCTCATCCTGAGGTGTTTAATATTTTGCTTCAAGTTTTAGATAATGGAAGATTAACCGATTCTAAAGGGAAGACGGTGAATTTTAAAAACTCGATTATTATTTTGACTTCGAATGTGGGGAGTCAGTATTTTAGAGAGGCGGCGACGCAAATTGGGTTTGGGACACCTTCTAAGGAGGAGCTTCAAAAAGAAAAGGAATCGATGTTTAAGGATAAAGTAAATAAGGCGCTAAAGGATCGTTTTAGACCGGAGTTTTTGAATCGATTAGATGAGATTGTGATTTTTAATGCTTTGAGTCGTGAGAAGATCGAAGAAATTGTGGAAATTCAATTGAAACAAGTGAAAGCGAAGTTGGCTTTGAAGGGGATTACGGCGGATTTTGCTCCAGCGGTGAAGAAATATATCGTGGAGCATGGGTTTGACCCTGATTTTGGAGTGAGGCCGATTAAGCGTTTGATTCAGCGCGCGATTTTAGATAAGTTGGCTGACAAGATTATTTCTGGTCAGGTAAAAGACGGCGGGAAGGTGAAATTAGATTTTATTGATTCGGAATTAACGGTCAAAATCTAGAAATTAAGAGTTAAGAATTAGCGATTAGGAGAGGTGGGGATTATTCAACAAAAAAAGAACCTTGAAAAAGGTTCTTTTTTGTTAAGTCTAGTTTTTGTGATAAGATTGGCTTGGTTTTTTTACAAGAAATGGAGTGTGCGTAATGGAAAGAGTGGTTGATTTTACTAGATCGGGATTTGATCATGATCCATATTCGCTTGGGTTGATGCAGGGGCGTTATTTTAGAAGACAAATTTTGGAATTATATAAGGTATTTCGGGGTTTCGCTAAAAAACAGGCGAAGGCAAAGTTTGGTTTTTTGGGGGGATTGCTGGGTGATCTGCCGCTGACTTATTTTCTGAGTCGGGGTGAAAAATTCGAGCCATTTATTGATAGGTGTTTTAGATTGGAAATGCGAGGTATGGCTCTAGGGGCAGGAGTAGATTATAACTTTATTCGGATTATTAATGTTTTGGATGACGTGGTTAATCTTTCCCTGTGTTCGGTAGTGGGGATGCGAGATTTAAATACGAATGATTATGTTTATGCGGCGAATCTTGATTACCCAATATTTCTGGAGACGATGCGGAATAATGTGTTTGTGATGAAGAAGGGTAATTTCATCAGCGTCGGTTTTCCGGGTTATGTTGGAGTTTTGCGGGGGGTGAATCGACATGGTTTGTTTCTGGCGTCGCTGACTAGTAAGACGAAAAAGGCGAGTAATCGCTTTGGTGTGCCTAATGGGTTGCTTTACAGAGAGATTATTGACGGAGCTCATTCTCTTGAGGAAGTCCTAGAATTAATTAGGGGCGCTTATCTTGGAGCGAGCAATAATGTGCTTTTGGGGACAAAGGACGAAGCACTTCTTGTGGAATTCAATCAAGATCATGTTTGCGAGATTGGGCGGAAGTGTAATGCGGTCGCGGTGACTAATCACTTTCGTTCGCCGGCGCTTACTCCATATCAAGAAATGGTAAAGCCTAATTTTGAAATTGAGGTGAGGTCTGAGCATACCGGAAAGGATTTTAGTGAGCAACGACTTCGTTGTTTAGGGAGCTTAGATGTTTCTAATTTAAAAGAGGCTTTTACTACTCAAGAACCACTTTTAAATGATGGCACCGTATTTACTACTTTGGTGGATTTTAGTAAAAATGAACTGACTGTAGTGATTCCGCATCGAAAGGAAGAATTAATTGTGCCACTTACTTGGTGAATTAGAGATGTTAAATAATGCCGCCTAGCTTAAAGCTTGAGCGGCGTTTTAATTTGAAAATTTTGAATTTTAAGGATTTGGTTTTATATTGGAGGAATTATATGTTTCAGATTGGTCAGGTGTATATTCCTCACAAGAATTTAATAATTAAGAGTATTTTAGTGGCTTTTTTTTGGTATCAATACGCTGTTTTTGGAGGATTATTTTGGTTTTTGGGGTGGCTTTTAGTGGTTGGTTATGGCTTTTTTAGGCCTAAATTAAAGTTTTCACCTCAATTAATCTCTTTTATTGTTTGGTTTTTAAGTGCTTTTTTGGCTGCTAACTATGATTTTTGGCCATTTGTTTTGCGGTATTTGAGTTTGGTTTTGGGGGCGATTTTCTTTGTGATTTTGATTTTGCATGATGAGGTTTTGGAGGATCCTGGTATTTCTAGGAAATTTGAGACTGGGAAGATTTTGGCCTTGTTTTATCTAATTTTATTAGGTTTTTTTAGTATTAATTGGGCTAGTTTTTATGTTTGGAAGTGGTTTTTGACCGCTATTTTATTAGGTTTTTTGTGGTTTGAGTGGTTATTGTGCGAAAAAACCACAGAATCTTTTTTGAAACCTTTAGTGGCCAGTTTGGCGATAGGATTGTTTTCGGCAGAAATGCTTGTGGTTTTGAGCTGGCTACCCTTAGGGAGTTTGGCTTTGGCTAATTTTGCTTGGATTTTTGAGGTTTTGAGCGGGGATTTATTGATTAGCTATTGGCATAAAAACCTTGATTTTAAAGGTGTTTTTAGGGATATCTGCTTATTTTTAGCCTTATCTTTGGTGATTTTATTGACGGCTAGCTGGGGGAGATTGGGGGCGATGTAACAAAACAATTTGTTTTCACGTTATCCTTTGTAGAACTCCCAAAAAGTTTGTTTTTCTTTCGTTTAGCTGATCTTCGGGGAAAAGGCTGATTTTTTTACTAAAAATCTAGGTTTTATAAGGTTTTTGGTATAAAATAGTGGTTTGAGAGGGATTTGTGTCCTTCTGGATTGACTTTTTCCATCAATTCGGCTATAATAGACAGAATAACAAATTGAATATCACTTGTTTGGTGTGAGGCCAAAGCAAGACAGTAGTCATCCCTAAAGGATGGCGCTCAAGCTTGTTTTTACTCACTCCGAATCAATTTCGGAGTTTTTGTTTGTTATTAGCAGTTATCAATCTTACTTTCATTGATTTCGCGAGGAATCATGGTCGATGATAAGACGATGACTTGGCATGAAGTAAATAATATAAAAGTAAATTTGTCGTTTTGAATCATTTTACAATGAAAAAAACAATTTCTAAGATTACGTCCATTGCGCTTACTGCTTCAACAGTAGCTTGGATTGCTTCTGCTTCTTTTGCTCCTTTGGCTTTTGCTGAAGGTACAGCTGAAGTGAGTCAATTACAGGCCTTGATTGCGCAATTGACTTCTCAATTATCTACGCTACAAGGTGGTGCAACAACTACCACTGCGATGACTGGTTCTTCTATGTGGCCAGCTGGTATTCCAGCCGGTTTTCGTTTCACTAAGACCCTCACTCTTGGTGCTCGATCTGAAGAAGCTACTAATTTGCAGAGGTTTTTAAATGCTGTTAATCCAGCTTTAGCTTTACCAACCACAGGTTATTTTGGTCCTATGACTAAGAAAGCTGTGATGTGGTATCAGGATGCTAATGCGTCTGACGTATTAGCTCCAGCCGGTTTGTCTAAGAGCACAGGTTTCTGGGGTTCCTTAAGCAGAGCGAAGGCCAATGCGACCTTAGCTTCTTGGGAAATGCCAGTTCCTACAACTCCTAGCACGACCACTACAACTGTTCCAACTACAACTACAACCACCACCACAACTACTGGTAGTTCTACCCCAGTGGGTCAGACTTCTACTGTTGATGGCTTGATGGTTTCTTTGGATGCTAGAACTCCAGTTTCTTCTAATGTTCCTAAGGGTGCCGCAGGTATTCCTTTCTTGAGCATTTCAGTTTCTGGTAACGGTACTCTAAATGCTTTGACATTTAAGAGAACTGGTTTGGGTTCCTCCGCTGACTTCGCTACCGTCAACTTATATGATGGTGGTTACAGATTAACTTCTGGTAGAAGCGTGAACTCCACTACTAACGAAGTTTCCTTTACTGGCTTAAACTGGAAGATTATGGGTTCTAAGGTTTTGACCTTGGTAGCCGATATCTCTTCTTCTGTTTCCTCTGGTAACATTGACGCCTTCAATTTGGTGGCTGTTAATGGCACAGTCCTCGCGATGCCTATCAATGGTAACTCGATGGCTTTTGCTGGTTCTACCGTAGGTGGTATTACCGTCACTATGACTGGTGATGGTTCTGATAATGGTTCTATCTCTAACCCAACAGTGGGTCAGACTAGTGCTCAATTAGGTGAATTAAAGTTGCAAGCCAACTCCGTTGAAGATTTATGGGTGAAGAGAATAGTTTTGTACAATGTTGGTACAATGAACTCTTCTAACATTAGTAACTTAATGTTGAAGCAAGCTGGTACTTTAGTGGCTAAGTCCGCTGGTACTGCTGGCCGAGACTTATTTGTCTTCGACTTCGACCAACCTTATAGCTTGTTGAAGGGTCAGCAAAGGACTTTCCAGGTTTACGGTGATATCAGTGCTTTAGCTAGAGCGGCTGAAACTGTTAAGTTCTCCATAGACAACACATCTGATGTGTTTGCTACTGGTGCTACTTATGGTTACGGTGCGGCTGTAACTAACAGCGCTTCTTCTTCAGTGGCCAACGTATTAACTTTGCGTGGTGCTGAAGTAACTTTGAGCTTCAATGGTCCTATTACTAGGGACATCGCTCAGAGAGCCCAAAATGTAACTTTATTTGATTTCTCTATTGCTTCTAAGAACAATATTGAAGTGAAGAAGTTAAACTTTGTGGTTGATTTGACTAACATGAACACAACTAGCGCAGAAGGTTTGGACAACTTTAAGGTTGTCGATGCTACCACTGGTGCGGCTGTGACCTCTTCTGTTGATTTGCAACACGGTGTTGCGACAACTGTGGGTGGTGCGGCTTTGACTCCAAACGGTAACAGCTCTAACACCTTCTCTTTCAACGACTCGATTAACGTCGCAGCCGGTGAAACTAGAAAGTTCTTGGTAACTGCTAACGTTAACTCTTTAGTGGCTGGTGGTAACGAGACTGCTAAGGTAACCCTTGGTACTTTCGGATCTACTGACATTAAGAACTTGGATAACAATCAATTCGTAACCGTTTCTACAGATTTAGTGCCTAACAGCACGATCGTGGGTAACGTACAATCCGTTAAGACCGTTGGTTTGACCGTTTCTTTAAACGCCAGCCCAGCTTCTCACACGATTGTTAAGGGTTCTGCAAATGAACCTTTGTTAGGTTTGAACTTCCAGGCGACTAATGGTGAAGTTAGAATCAATAATATGACTCTAACCGCCGATGCTTCTACTGGTACCGATGCTCAATTAAGAAATGACTTGAGAACTCTTGGTATCTATGGATCCAATGGTAGCTTAGTGGGTAATTCCACCAAGCAAAACTTGACCTCCTCTTCCGCTGTATCTGTCGCCACTTTTAACAACTTAAACTTAGTTGTTCCTAATGGTCAGACTATTACTGTTTGGGTAAAGGCGGATCAAATTTCGACCGATGCGACTACCTCCAATGTTTACTTTGTTTACTTAGCCGATATGTCTGCTGATATTTCAGCGACTGACGTTGATGGTAACAATTTGACATTGTCTGGTTCCGTTAACGCCACTCCAACTACTGCTGTGACTGTTAACGCTCCTCTTATCCAGGTTGTAGCTGTGAACGATCAAGACACCGAAGCTGCTATTGTGGCTGCTAATGGTGAAAGATTGTTAGCAAAGTTTGATTTCTTTGCTACTAACTCTGATTCTCAGGTCAATAAGTTGCAAGTTGGTTTGGATGATGACAGCACCGCTGGCGACGATCCAGCTGCTACTCCTTTAGCTGCTTTAACAAAGGCGGTTAGAGAAATCAGATTGTACTCTGGCGATACTTTGATTGCGACTGGTATTCCTGCCGCTTCTGGCACTGATGCTGGTACTTTCAGATTCGAAAATGCTAGTGGTTTGTTCACTGTCCCTGCTAATCAAACAAAGCAGATTCAGGTCCGAGGCTTGTTAGGTGATATCACCGGTGTAACTGGTAGCGCGACTACTGGTACTTCGATTTTCGCCAAGATAGCTTCTGCTAACTTTGAATCTGTTTCTGGAACTACAAAGTTAACTACGTTAACTAACACTCCAGTAATTGGCAGCTTGAAGAGAATGTACCGAACTATTCCTACTGTTACAGTATCTAATCCTTCTTCTTCCGTGCTCACCGTTGGTGAAAACGAAGTGTTGAAGTTTACGATTGCGGCTGATCAAAATGGTGACTTAGATGTTTCTAAGGTAGCCTTCAATGTTTCAGCTTCTACTAGCGTAACTATAGGTGATACTGAGACTACAGATTTGAAGGTCAGAACTTCTTCTGGTGATGTGTCTTTGAACACTACCGATTCAAACATTAGCGCCACTACTGGTACTATTGTTGTAGGTGTGATCTTTACCACCCCAGAAAGAATTGCTGCCGGCACTTCTAAGACTTACAGCTTGTACTTGAACGTTACCGCTGTTCCTGCTGGTTCTGGTTCTCTCTCTGCGAGAGTGGCTCGAGCCGAAACGGACGTAGTAACTCCAGCGGCTGTGTCTGGTCTTTATGCGGCTAATAGCTTTGTATGGAGTGATCGTGGCGTACAGCCTCACACAACCAGCACTGCTGATTGGCACAACGGTTTCTATGTGAAGACTTTACCTTCGTCTACAAAGGCGTTGAGCAAGTCCTAAACTAGGATACTGTTACTGCATAAGTACGAAGGGAGCCCCCGAAAGGGGGCTCTTTTCGTTTTAAAATATTTGGTTTTTGTTTTTATCCACAAGTGGAATATTTAACTTTTGTTATACTGAATAGGTGAAGGTTTTGTTTCATAAAAAAACTTGGACGGTTGTGTTGCTTATAAGCTTTTATTTGATTTTGATTTATGTTTGGCGGACGAGTAATTTTGGGTTTGATAAATTGAAAGATAATGCAGTGGATAATTTTTCTGGATTTTGGGGGATGTGTCGTTCTGGTAGCTTTGTTGATGAATTAGCCAGTCGTGGGAAGGGGAATGCTCCCGAGCTTAATTATATTGAGCAGGTTAGTCGGTTAGTAATGGTGCAACAAGTTAATTCGCCTGTGGTAGGAATTTTTACTAAAGAATATGCATTAGAGGACCATGATCCCGGGGTTTTAGAGATGCAGCGTTGTTTAAATAAATTGGGATTTTTAATTGCTAAAAGTGGACTAGGATCGATGGGTCAGGAGACAGATAAATACGGCTTGGGAACGGCCGATGCTTTAAAGAGATTTCAAAGATCTAATAATTTAATTTGTAAATTAGGAGTGCCGGATTTGGTGACGAGGGAGGCGTTAAATAAAGCATGCGGGGAGGTGAGGTAATTAGAGTAATGAATTTATTTTATAAAAAAGACCAGCAATATCGCTGGTCTTTTTGATTTTTAATATAAAGCCACTGAGCTGTAACGAACTATAAGAAGAGAATGGGGATTAACTTCTAATGAAGGCTTAGTTTTCCAAAATAATTCGGGGGAGATAAAGAATGAGGAGTGATTGGGAACGAGAGGTTCGATGAGGGATTCAGGAACTGGGATGAAGGGATTAGTTCGGAAAGTATCGCTTAAATCTTTTGGGAGGATGTTAAGGGGTTGAACTTTTTCTTTGGCGTTTAAAACTATTACTAGTGTAGTGTGATTGGGATTATCTTCTATGCCTAAAAAAGGAGCGATGCCAGAATGATAAAAGTCATTTGATTGGACAAGACAAGACTGATCAACGAATTGTATTTCTATTTTATGATCAGCGTCAGAGTCGGTGGTTAAGATTAAGCCAACCGAGCTCATGATATCTTTGCTCGTTAGGAGTTTCATTAAGGAGCTCGATTGATTTGGCTTAGTCCTTAGATAGTTATTATTTAGGGCTAACTCAGCTAATCTAAATTGTCTGGGATGAGCCAGACCTTCTTCTAAAACTAGGTAGCCTTGCTCGCGGTAGGTGTGTAAATTGCTCATTCTGGCCTCTTTTTGGGGGTTAGAATCAAGGTTCTGGGGGTTATTGTAGCTTAGCTCAAAAAGGCTTAAAACTGTTTACTTAAGCTAGATCCTATGGTATAATAGGCTAGATATGAATACATTTAAAAAAGCTAGGTTTTCCGTGCTTTTTATAGTGATTTTTGCAACTTTTAGCTTTTCTTCCATTGTCCATGCGGCTTCAAAAACCATTGTGACGGGGCGGGATTTGGGGGTGGAAAGCGCTGGTTTATTGCCGTCTAATCCTTTTTATTTCATTAAGGATTGGTCTCGAGGGTTTAAGAGAGGGTTCGTGTTTGATGGGCTCAAAAAAGCTCAGTCTGAGCAGGACACTTTGAACGAGATTGGGGCTGAATTTAGTAAGTTGAGCTTTGTGATCAAGGATAATAATTTGGTGTTTGGTGGGGCTTTAAAGAGTTATTCTGATGGAGTTGATCGGTTGACGGATCTTTTGCCAACTCTAGATAAAAAGAATCCTTTAGGGGATAAGTTTTTGGGTAAGTTGGTATTTGATTTGGTTAATCAGATTCAATTGTTTGATGAGCTTAGCTCGAGAGTGAGCGAGTCTGAAAAGGTGGTTTTTAACGAAACGATTGCAGCGCAGGTGAAATTATTGGGGGTAGCGATTGGTAATCTTTCTCAAATAGATGATGTGAGAATAAGATTTGGTGTGACGCTCGATAAGATGCAGGTTTTGAAGTTGTTGCGTCAGGCGGAAATTATTGAAAAGGTGCAAGATGTTTTAGGTGCCCCAGCTTATAAGTTAAATCGTATTAAGCAGGATTTATTAGTGGAGGTGGCGGCTCGGTTGTCGGCTTCCAATATTTTGCCTGAAGATATTATTGGTTTGAATGGGGATGTTTTAGTGAGATTGCGAGTAATAGAAAACATTAGATTGAAAGTAATGGATCCAAAGGCGAGCGAATATTTGGATGGCTTGAGAGAAAGTTTGATTAAGAGCCTTAATCTGGATAAGGATGGTTCGGTGGGTTTTTTAGAATTAGCTAATAAAAAGATCCAAACTTTGAAAGCGGATATTTTGTTACAAGATAAGAATGCTTCGGTGATGCGTTTAATTGGTCAGGCGGATGCAAGTTTAAGTGAGGCCGCTAAAATGTATAACAATAAGCAGTACAATGAAGCTGCGGTTCAGATTTTGGGTGGTTTGAATTCTATTGATTTGGCTAATTATTATTTGTTTTCTCAATATGATTATAAAAATGAATTAGTTTGGCTTGATCAAAATTTAACAGAGCTTCGGAGGAATAAGGAAAAAAGCTTTCTTTTGCCGGTGCTTGATAGGCGATTGGATTTAATGAAAAAGATTATAGCTAGCGGGGCGACATTTCCGGACGGTGACATGGAGAATTTGATTTTGGAAGTGAAGTTTTTACTTGTGAATTTGAAGTTGGAGGTTAGTAAGTAGGTCTATGAAATAACAAAAACACCCTTTTCTAAAAGGGTGTTTTTGTTATTTTGACTATACTAAGCCTGCTATAATGTGATATATTCCAACAATGAATCAAGAAGAGGTGGTGGGAAAATTTGTGAAATTTTTTGAGAGTACTGGGCATAAATTAGTGCCTTCTTCGTCTTTGTTACCACCTGATCCGTCGGTGTTATTAACTGCGGCTGGGATGCAGCAGTTTAAACCTTATTATACTTTTGAATTAGATCCGTTGCGGGATTTTGGGGCGGCACGAGTGATCTCGGTGCAAAAGTGTTTTAGAACTTCTGATATTGAGGAGGTGGGTGACGCTACACACTGCACGTTTTTTGAAATGTTGGGTAATTTTTCTTTTGGCGATTATTTTCGAGAAGAGGCGATTGCTTGGGCTTATAAATTTATTACAGAAGAATTAGGTGTGAGTTTAGACCGAATGTATGTGACGGTGTTTGAGGGTGAGGGCGCGGTGCCGAAGGATGAGGCGTCTTATGATATTTGGAAAAAGCTGGGGATGCCAGAAGAAAAAATTAAGTGGTCAGGGATGGCGGATAATTTTTGGGGGCCAACAGGAAAGGAGGGGCCGTGTGGACCAACGACTGAGATTTATGTAGATGGAGTAGAGGTGTGGAATGTGGTATTTAATGAATATTATTCTAGTGGTTCGAGGGAAGAGTTGTTGGCTTTGAAGGTGAAATTGGAAAAATTAGCAAAGCCGGGGATTGATACAGGGATGGGGCTTGAGAGATTGCTTATGACCTTGAATGGTTATAAGAATGTTTATGAGACGGATGTGCTTTTTGGATTATTTGATTTAGGACTGAAGGCTGGTTTGAGTGAGAGACGGGCGAGATTATTTGCCGATCATTTGCGGTCATCTAGTTTTTTAATTAGTGATTCGATACGACCAAGTAACCGAGAAGCGGGTTATATTTTGCGTCGGTTGTTGCGTCGCATGCTGGCGGATAATTTGAGCGAGGAGATTTTGCAAAAAGGGGTGACTTGGGTGGTTGAGAAATATGGTGTAACTTATCCGAATTTAAAAAATGAAGAAATTTTGGCTGTGATTTTGGAAGAGAAGAAAAAATTTGAGAAGGTTATTCATAATGGTTTAAAGGAGCTTGGAAAATTGGACAGGGTAAATATTGAGATGGCATTTAAGCTTTACGAAAGCCATGGTCTGCCTTTTGATTTGATTATGGATTTTGTGCCGGAGGGGAGGCGGGAGGGTTTGAGTTATGGGGCTTTTGAAGAGAGATTTAAAAAACATCAGGAGGCTTCGCGAGCGGGGGCGGAGAAGAAATTTGGGGGGCATGGCTTGGTTTTAGATACTGGAGAATTGAAGGCGGGGAGCGAGGCGGATTTGGTGAAGGTGACACGACTTCATACCGCGACACATTTGTTGCAAGCGGCTTTGCGAAAGGTTTTGGGAGATACTGTGAGTCAGAAGGGGTCGGATATTACGGTGGATCGCGCGCGCTTTGATTTTGGGTTTGAAAGAAAATTAACGGAGGAAGAAATTAAAAAGGTGGAGGTGTGGGTGAATGAAAAAATTGCCTTGGCCTTGCCAGTAAAATTTGTTAAGATGCCGCTAGAAGAGGCTAAGAAAACTGGTGCTTTGTTTTTCTTTAAGGAAAAATATCCAAGTGAGGTGAATGTTTATTTTGTGGGTGAAAGTCTGGAAAAGGCGGTGTCCTCGGAATTTTGTGGGGGGCCTCACGTGAAAAATACGAGTGAGATTGGCACTTTTAAAATTTTGAAAGATGAGGGGGTTGGGGCAGGAATGCGCAGGATAAGGATTAATGTTTTCTAGGGCTCTTGGAAAGGCTTGCCCTGAGCAAAGCCGAAGGGAGATTTGTCATGGCGCGCCATGTTCAGGTAGATAAAACTTTTAGGCCTTTAAGTTGGACTGAGCAATTAATTGTGAGTTTTGATTTGGCGGCATTTTTAGCTTATGTGAAAAATCATAAAGGGAACTTAGGTGATAATTTAGCTCATCTTAATTTGAGTCTTGGGAGTTTGCGGCTCTTAATGGCTAGGGGTTATTTGAAGCTTGTGAGGCATAGAAAGTCACCTATTCACACTGGTCGTGTTACGCCCGAAGGGGAATCATTCATTATTTCGATAAGAAAAGAAGCGGAGAGAGTTTGGCCGCTTTTACAGATAAGTAAGTTGCAGATTCCTGACTTAGGTTTAACGAATATTGACTCTGAGGAAGAGAAGAGATTGTTGAAAGATTTAAAATCTACGATTTCTTTTTTTGTGTTGCATGATAAAAATTTAGTCGAGGCAGTTTATGGTTTAAAAAATAAAAAAGGAAGTGGTCAGTCTAAAAGAAAATCGCTTACGAGGGAAGAGTGGTTAATGAAGCATGGTACTAAAAGAGCTGTTATTCGATGAGTTAATTATTTTTTAAAACGGGCAAGTCCCGTTTTTTGCTTAAATTTTTGCTTTCTTTATATTAGGTGTAATAGAATCTATGGAATAGAAGTTATTAATTAAATAAAAAATATATGAAAAAAATAATATTAGCGATTGTAATTTTAGTAGTTTTAATTTTTGGGGCTTATGAATACTTAACTAGGCCGGCATTGTTACCGAGTAAAGATATAAACGAGGTCGTGCCTAAGCCTGATTTAAATAAGGGAGGTGAGACCTCGGCTGCCTCTCCTAAGATTTATAAGATCGATCAAAGTAAATCTAAGGCTGAGTTTGGGATTAATGAGGTGCTAAGAGGTAGTCAATTTGTAGCTAGAGGAACAACGAATCAAATGGGTGGGGATATTTTGATATCTAATGGCCAACTTAATTTTTCAGAAATTAAGATTAATGCTCGAACTTTTAAAACAGATGATGCTAAGAGGGACGGGGCGATTAATAGGATGATTTTAAAGACCGATAGTCCCGAAAATGAGTTTATTACTTTTGTGCCAGATATGATGAGTGGAGTGGGGTATAAAATTACTGGGAGTGAATTTGATTTAGATGTTAAGGGGTCTTTGACTATATCTAGTATGACTCAAGCGGTGGTAGTTCCGTTGCATATCATAATTGGTGATGACAGCGTGATTGGTTCAACTCAATTTAGAATCAAGAGATCCGATTTTAATTTAAAGATTCCTAGCCTTTCTTTTATAGCGAGCGTGGATGATGAGTTTCCTGTGTATGTGGATTTTGTGGCTAATTTAGTTAAATAGTTTCTTGGTTTGCTTTAGAGTGGTGTTATAATAAGTTTGGTTTGCGATTATTTTGGGTTGTGTGAGATAATAAGAGCAATAGATAATGTAATAGATTGCCACGGGAGTTTTATAATTAGTTTTAGTAAGTAAAATTAAATAAAACTAACCTCGCAATGACAATTGGATGAAAAAAACGATCAAGATTCAAATTCATAAAAACGACGAGTTGCCGGTAATTGCTGAAAGTGTTTTTGCGGCGGATGGAAGTGAGGTGATTTTAGTGGTGCCGAGAAATTCAAAATTGGCTGAATCTAAAGATAATTTTTCTTTTTTAAAGAAGGGCTTAAATGGTAAAAAACATTTAGTGATTGAGTCGGTGGATGATGAGGTGTTGCAGATGGCTAAGCAGGCGGGGATTGATGCGGATAATCCTTTTTTTGTAAGAATGGGGGCGGAGCATGCTTCGAGGGAGGCGATTGAGGCTGAGACTGCGGATGTGCCAGTGAAAGACTACTCACATATTCACGATAATGAGATTTCTTTGGACGGAGATGATGTGGATAATAGTGGCGAAGATCAGGATGATGATTTGGGCTCTGATCTTCCTCGTAGTGATGCGGACGATGATTCGGGTATTGAAGATGACTCAAGTGAGAATCGGGATGAGAGAAGGGGTTTGTCTTATGATGATTTAGATGATCGACCGAAGAAGAAGGGGGCTTCTCGGTTAGTGAAAGTGGGAGCTGGGGTGCTTGTAGCTGCTTTTGCTTTTGTGGCTTTATATATTTTACCGGAAGCGAATATTGAAATTAAAACTAAGAAGTTGAGTTTTAATTACGATGATAAGGTGACGGTGGATAAAAACTTAGAAATTTTAAACTTGAAGACGATGAGTATTCCGGGTGAAATTTTATCTTACAAGCGAAATGCGGAGCTGGCTTTTCCAGCTTCTGATAAAAAGACGATTGCTACTAAGGCACGAGGAAAAATTATTGTTTATAATGCCTATAGTTCGTCGCCGCAATTACTTGTGGCTGGCACGAGATTTCAATCGAGTGACGGAAAGATTTTTAGGTTAGTTGATAATATTACCGTGCCGGGAGCGAAGATTGTAGACGGAAAAGTTTTGGCTTCTAGTATTGAGGCGAAGATTGTCGCTGATAAG
>CAYHSQ010000002.1:0-19900 GCA_964359365.1 uncultured Candidatus Saccharibacteria bacterium
GGCGGTTTTTTGGTTCAAACTATGTTATCTATATCAATATGAATCAAAAATATTACTTAGCTCTAAGTGCGAAGGGTAAGCAAAATTTAGGTTTGTTGGTTTTGGGAGTATTGGGGTTAATTATTTTAATTTTTTGGGTGGGGGTATTTAATCAATGGGATTTAAAATTTTGGTGGTTTGATGTGGTGTTGCATCTTTTGGGTGGGGCTTTTTGTTTGGCCTTTTTTGAATATTTTTTTACCCTGAGCGAGGCCGAAGGGTTTGGTTCCAAGATCGTGATTTTGGGAAATGGTGGTTTTTTAGTAAGATTAATAGTAGGCCTAGGTTTTGCGGCGCTTGTAGGTGTGGCTTGGGAGTGGTTTGAATTTCTTCTAGATATTTTTAATGGGGGAAAATTATTACAACCAAGTTTAACTGATACGATGCAGGATCTACTAAATGATTTACTAGGTGCGGGTTTTATTTATATATGGATTTTCAAGCTCAGGAAAAAGCGACCGCCGGAATTTTTAAGTTCTTAGCCTCCTCGATTACGATCGGGGTGATTAGTTTGCTTTTGGCGGTGACGATTAATCCGATTGAGTTTGTAAGGTTTCAGAGAGATCGTCAGAGAACGAGAGATCTGAAAAGTTTAAGCGATTTGATTTTGAAAGTGGAAGAGGTGGTGCCGCAGGCGATTCGGAGCGTGGGTAATTTTGTTTATTTGTCTTTGCCAGATAATGATCCTAATTGTGGTTCTTGGTTCAACAAGGGGCTGCCACCGATTCCTAATGGATATGTTTATCGTTGTGTGAACGATGTTAATTTAACGCGGACCGATGGTTATGGTTGGCTACCGATTGATTTTAAAGAATTGCCAGGTCTTAGTTTGAGTAAGCTACCGCTTGATCCTCGGAATGGAACGGTGGGTTATGATTCTGAAAAGGAAAAAGAGGTATTGTATTTTTATCAGTATGTGGCTGGGAGCCCGATCCTTTCTTACAATAGTTCAGAGAGTGATTCTTATAATAATAAAAGAGTGCCTTTGGATAGGTCTGGGGTTGAAAGAAGTGGTGGCTTTGTGTCTATTTCTGGTAGCTTGCCCGGTTCTAACGGAGAGGTTTTCTTAGCTAATGAAACCGAGGAGGGTTTACTGGCTGATGTTCGTGAGATTTATGAGGTTAATAGATTGGCAATAAAAGAAGCTTTGGCCTCTACCTCTGATTCTGATAATGCGGTGGATGCTTTGGTGAGTGCTAGTTTAGAAAATGTTAAAGAGAGTATTGAGAGTTCTGGTGGAGAGGTTTCTATGGTAAGTATTCCTAGTGTTAATTCGTTTATTTCTTTTGTTGGAAATGTAATTAATAATGTTAGCGGTTCAGGTGGTATTTCTTCTTCTGCTTCGCAAAATAATTTCGATGGTGAAGAATTTTCAAATACTTCTAGTAATTCTAGTGAGACTACTAACAATCAGGAGGCGCCGGATACTCAATCTTCTGAAACTAACTTGGAAGAGCAAAATATTTCTAATGATCAGGCCAATACCACTTCTCGAAGTAGTGAGAATGATAATATTTGTTTAAATCTTGGTGGTACACCAAGTGGAAGCGGAATTACTTTTAAATGTTTGATTGCTGATAATAAGGCGCCTGATTCAAATCAAAATGATTTTGGGAGTGTGTTGCCTAGATACGTTTTAATTCCGCGAGATTATAAATTTTATAAGCAAGATTTTACTGCGATGACGGGTGGTCAGAATGATGCTTTAAATTGGAATGCGACTAATAAGCCTAGCAAGATTAATATTATTCATGGAGTGGTTAATGAGGGTTTCGTGGATGTGCCAGCTAGGGCTTTGAGTTTTAAATTACAGCAGGCGCCTTTGGTTAATAGTTTAAGTTGTAATAATTTGGAGAGTTGGAGTGATGTGACCACCGCTTCTCGTCCGCTAGCTTATGATACTTTGAGTAATTTCATTGACGATAGCCCTATTATTGGGACAACTGATAGTTTGAAGATGGGAGTCGATGAAGTGTTGCAGACTTGGCAGAACCAAGGAGGTTTGGTTAATAGCAAGGAAATAAAGAAGGGTGATGCTGGAGTCTTTGGTTTTAATTTAAGAGTAAATGATGCGGCGCCAGTGGGAATTGATTGCTTGAGAGTGGTTTTTGCTGATGGAAGTTTGCTCTATTATTATTCACCAGTTTTACCTCAAATAATTTTTTCGAACGATGTTTCTAATCAAGATGACCCCGCTTGGATAGCTGAGCATTATTCAGCTCCTACGACTCAAAATTCTACACCGGTAAATCCGATGGATATGTACAATCAATATTGCGTTAATCAGCCAGATCACACATTGATTATGGCAGGAGCCTTTGAGTGTATTAATGGTTCTCCATCACCTATTCAAAATCAAAATAATAATTCTAACACCGCGAATCCTTATAATGCATATTGCACAGGCATGCCAGATGGGCCATCTCCAATGATGCCCGGTGTTAATTGTGTTAACGGTCAAGGTTTTCTTAACACTTCTGCAAGCGTTACTAATAATGCAAATACATTAGCTAATGCTCAATTTGATAAAAAGCGGTGGAAGAAGTTTTTTGCTAGTGTTTACGACGTATTTTCGACTTTTAATTTCTTAAATTTGAAATAAAGCTTCGACTTATATAAGATTAGGGCAATTATGAAATTCCTAATCCGAGGGGGTAAGAAGCTTTTGGGTGGAGTGGTCGTGCCGGGAGCGAAGAACGCGGCTACTAAAATGATGGTGGCTTCCTTACTAACTGCTGAACCGGTGGTTTTAAGGAATTTTCCTAGGATTGGGGATACGGAAATTACTCAAGAGCTATGCGAGCTTTTAGGGGCTAAAGTAGATTTTTTGGAAAAAAATATTTGTCAGCTTCAGACTTTAGAAATTAAGAATCATCAGGCTTTAACTTTGTCTCGAAAAAATCGAATTCCGATTTTAGCGCTTGGGCCTTTGCTTTCTCGAGTGGGTCGGGCGGAGGTGCCGGCTTTGGGTGGTGATAAGATTGGTCATCGACCAGTGGATTTGCATGTGAGGGCGCTTACTTTAATGGGGGCTGTGATTGAAGTGACGGAAAATAGTTATCGAGCGACAGCGCCTAATGGTTTGTATGGTGCGAATATAAAATTGGATTTTCCTTCGGTGGGGGCGACAGAAAATATTATTTTGGCGGCCGTTTTGGCTAAGGGGAAAACCACAATTAATAATGCGGCTGTGGAGCCAGAGATTTTAGATTTAATTAAGCTTTTGCAAAAGATGGGAGCGATTATTGAACTGGGAGCGGATAGAGTAATCACGATTTGTGGAGTGCCCAAATTACGAGGGGCGACGCATACGATTTTGCCAGATAGGAATGAGGTGGTGTCTTTTGCTTGTTTAGCTGTGGCAACTGATGGAAAGATTTTTGTGCGAGGGGCGAAGCAGGATGACCTAATTACTTTTTTGAATGTTTTAAGAAAGGTGGGGGGGGATTATACGGCGGAAGAAGATGGGATTTGGTTTTTTAGAGATGGCGAATTAAAAGCAACTGAGATTGAGACTGATAGCCATCCAGGATTTATGACTGATTGGCAGCAGCCATTTATGGTTCTCTTAACTCAGGCTAATGGAGTGAGTGTACTTCATGAAACGATTTATGAAGATCGGTTGGGTTATACTAAAGATTTAAATAAAATGGGGGCGCAGATTACGGTTTTCTCAAAATGTTTGGGTGAGTTGCGATGCCGTTTTAATGGTTTAGATTTTAATCATAGTGCTGTGATTACTGGGCCAACTAGGTTGAAGGGGGCGGAGCTTGAGGTGAGAGATTTGAGAAGTGGGATGGTGGATATTATTGCGGCGCTTGTAGCTCCTGGGGAATCTGTGATTAGTAACATTGAGGAAATTGAGCGAGGTTATGAGGATATTGAAGGAAAACTTCGAGGGTTGGGGGCAGAAATTGTGAGGGTTTAAAATATGTTTACAAGAAAAATTGGGATAGATTTGGGGACAGTCAATACGATTGTTTATGTGGAGGACAAAGGGTTTATTATTAATGAACCGACGATGGTGGCTTTGAGTGTGCCGGATAATACGGTGATCGCAGTGGGAAAAGAGGCGAAAGAAATGTTGGGGCGAACGCCGCAAGATATTATTGCTTATCGACCGCTGAAGGAGGGGGTGATAGCAGATTATTATATTACGCGAGCGATGTTGCATTATTTTATTCGGAAGGCGGTGGGGTCGTTTAATATTTTTAAACCAGACGTGGTGATTTCGGCGCCAGCTGGGATTACTCAGACCGAGCGACGTGCGATTACAAATGCGGCGCAAGAGGCTGGAGCTGGAAAAGTCTTTATTGTGAAGGAGCCAATTTTAGCGGCGCTTGGGGCGGGGATTCCGATTAATTCTCATTCGGGGAATATGATTATTAATATTGGAGGTGGAACATCGGAAGTGGCGGTCATTTCTTTGGGCGGCGTGGTGTCTTGGAGCAGCTTGCGAGTGGCGGGAAATAAATTTGATCAGGCGATTTCGGAAATGGTGCGGAAAAAATATCAGTTGGCGATTGGGGAGCAGACAGCGGAACAGATTAAAATTAATGTGGGCGCGGCCTTGCCTTCAAAAGAAAAATTGGAGATGGAGGTGAGAGGTCGGGATTTAATTTCTGGTTTACCGAAAGATATTGTGATTTCGAGTAATGAGATTGCAGAAGCAATCAATCCTCATTTGATGGATATTGGTTCGGCTGCGCAAAGTGTGTTTAATGTGACACCTCCGGAGTTAGTAGCGGATATTATGGAGAAGGGAATTATTGTGTCGGGTGGTGGAGCTCAGATTAAATATATCGACGAGTTTTTCAAGCGTTATTTAGGTGTAGAGGTTTATATAGCCGAGAATCCATTGTTCTGCGTGGCGTATGGGGCAGGAGTGGTATTGAATCATTTGGAGACATATAAGCGGACTTTGTTGAATAAAAGGTAAAGCTTAATATTTTTGACAACTTCTTCGTTGCTCGCTGCAGTTCCCTTTCCGACCTACTATTCGTAGGGCTCACGGTGCCCTCGCTCGCGCCTCGAATTTATCTAAAAATATTAAGCTTTATTAGTTGGTCATACCCCCTGTCATCACGAAAAAATCTTTCGCAAGAATGATTTTATCCGGGATCCATTACAATATAAATATTAATGACTTTAGAAACTTTTCAAAAAATAATGACGAGTGAGAATGTGCCTGGAGCTTTGATGCTGGTGGGGAATTTTCCGCGGGAGTGGCTTTTTAAACTTTTAAACTTTTGGCATTTTGGGGGATTTAGTTTGGGTGAGAGGATATTGTCGGATGCTTTGATTTTAGAGAAAACAAAATTAGGAGTGGATGATGTGCGAGAGGTAAAAAGTTTTTTTAATAATACACTCTCAATTGCTCAGAAGAAAATAGCGGTGATTTTTCAGGCTGAGAAATTAACAGCGGAGGCGCAAAATGCATTACTCAAAATTGCGGAAGAGCCACACCCACAAGCTTTATTGATTTTAGTAGTAAGTAATTTGGATTTAATGTTACCGACCTTGCGTTCGAGATTTTTAAAATTATTTCATCAAGAAAATATTTTAGCGAAAGAAAAATTGCCGATTGCCGTTGACTTCTTCCGTTCTAATTTGGTAAAAAGAGAAGCACTTATCAAGGAACTTTTTTTGAAAGCGGATGATGAGGAGGATAAAAATTTAGTTTTTAGATTTTTAGAAGATTTAACGGCTTTATATGTAGAGGCTGGGGTAGAAAAAAATTATAAAGCTTTAGAGGGTTTGTTTGAGCTAAACAGTAAGTTGAATCGATTTAATGTTAATAAAAAATTATCTTTAAAAGCATGGAGTCAATTCCACAGTGGTTATTAGTTTTGTTTTTTGCGGGTATATTAGTTTATTTTTTGCCGATTGCTTGCCACCTGTAAAAGGCTTTAATTTGAGCGATCCCGGCGTTACTTTTTCGGCTTCCTCGGTCGCAGTACTAATTCGTATAGCTCCCGAGAGACCTCAAAAGTGCCTTGGGCTCATCTCAAATTAAAGCCTTTTATATTATTTGGTGCTAGAAAATAGAGGGAAAGGATGATATTATGAGGAAAATTCATCCCATTAGATATTTGATCTTTAGTGGGTTTAAAATATTATGTTAAAAATACAAAATTTTTTTGTTTGCAGTCGATTATTATTAAAAATTATCTAACGGGATAAATGGACAAAGATTTAGCTGGTTTGGAAAAGGATTTAATTGCTTTAGAGGCGAGATTTAAAGAAGAGCTTTCGGGGATTAGGAGTAATCGACCGTCTCCTAAAATGATTGAAGATATACAGGTGGAATATTTTGGAGCATTTATGCCGATTAAGCAGTTGGGTTCGATTGCGGTGGTGCCACCTCGAGAATTGATCGTAAATGTTTGGGATAAAGGGGCTGCTCCTGCAGTCGGTAAGGCGATTGAGGATGCTAATTTGGGTGTGAGCGTTTCCAATCAGGGATTGGCGATTAGAGTTTCTTTGCCACCACTTTCAACTGAGCGAAGAGCAGAGCTTGTCAAACTTGTAAAAGGAATAATGGAAGAGCGGAGGATTGAGGTGCGCTCGAGGAGAGATGAGATAAATAAAGCATTTAAGGCGGAAATGGAAGAGGGAATTTTGCGGGAAGATGAAAAGTTTCGCTTACAGGAAGGAGTGCAAAAATTAGTTGATAAGGCTAACGATACACTAGAAAACATTATTAGTGATAAAATAAAAGAGTTAGAGGAATAATCCCTTCTCTGTCATCCCGGAAAAATCTTTCGCAAGAATGATTTTATCAGGGATCCGGTTCAGATTAAATATTAATAGTTTTAAATGTACTGGATCCCGCATCGAGTGCGGGATGACAATTCGAAGTGGTAATATATATTAAATTAATGGCTTTTATTTTTGTCTTGATTGGGTTATCGGTGCTGGTGGTGGTGCATGAGCTGGGGCATTTTTTGGCGGCGAAGTTTTTTAAGATGCGGGTGGATGAGTTTGGTGTGGGTTTTCCGCCAAAGTTTTTGTGGAAGAAAATTGGGGAGACGGTTTATAGTTTGAATATCGTGCCTCTTGGGGGGTTTGTGAAAATTTACGGCGAAGATCAGGGCTTAGAGGGGGAAATGATTGATAAGAAAAAAAGTTTTGCTTATAGGCCGGCTTATCAGCGGGCGATCGTTTTGTTGGCTGGAGTTTTAATGAACTTTTTACTTGGGTGGTTTTTCTTGTTTTTGGTTTTGGTTGGTGGCTCGGAAACGAAAGTGGTGATTGATCGCGTGTTTCTCAATAGTCCGGCAGCGACTGCGGGTATAGTGACGGGCGATCGTTTGGTGGGTTTTGATTCGGCCGATGATTTTGTGAAAGAAACTCGTAGTCACTTAGGAGTGTTAATGAGCTTTAGGGTGGTGAATGATGCTGGCGAAAGAGAGGTAAGTCTGGTGCCAAGGGTTAATCCACCAGCAGGAGAGGGGGCTTTAGGGATTTCAATTACTGGAATAGGACTTCCGAAAGAGGCTTTTGTGCCCGCGGTTTCTAAATCACTTGAAGCGGCTTTAAGTGTGGTCGGTGAGGTTTTTCGAGGCTTTTATCAATTATTCGTGACTCCGGAAGATGTGGTAGGGCCGGTTGGGATCGTCAAAATGGCGGCAGATACATCGAAGCTCGGCTTTGCCTATTTCTTGCAGTTCTTAGCCTTACTGAGCCTGAATTTGGCGGTTTTAAACGTGTTGCCAGTACCAGCTTTGGACGGGGGAAGGTTGCTCTTCGTAATTATTGAGAAAATTAGGGGCAAGAAGATGAAGGCTGGGAATGAGCTTATGGCCAATGCGATCGGTTTTGGGTTGTTGATTTTGTTGATTTTAGTAGTAACTTTAAAGGATATAAAAGGCCTCTTTTAGTTACTTGCGTATTTTTGATTATTGGTGTAGTATTATTGGACTATTATGATCGACGAAAAGACTTTAGAGAAAATAAAGCCGGGATGCACTGTGAAGGTGACCGAGTCTTTTAAAGAAGGAGAGAAGAAAAAGACCTCTGTTTTTAAGGGGATCGTGATCGCTCGCAAGCACGGCAAAGAAGCCGGTGGGACTTTTACTGTGAGAGGTGTCATAGCTTCTTATGGTTTAGAAAAAGTTTACCCAATTAATTCGCCAAGAATTGAAAAAGTGGAGGTCACTCCAGCTGCTAAAAGAGTAAGGCGAGCAAAGCTTTACTACTTGAGAGATTTGTCAGCAAAGAAGATTCGTGAACAGCTTGGTACAAATTAGAATCTAGAGGACTAGTATCTAGAAGTTAGTATACAAAAACAGCCTGAGGGCTGTTTTTGTATTGACGGTGTTTTGGGTTGGTGGTATAAATTGCTAGCTTTGTACTTTGACAAGCAAGGCGAAATTTTCATAGAGAGAGCCGCCGCCGTTCTCGTGTCGAGAAGTGGGGTTGGAGAGCTCGTGGTAAATAAAGAGGTGTTATCGTGAAGCCAGAACAAAGAGACGAGTTCCTAGCAACGATGCAAAGGAAATTTAAGCTTGGCAGCTTAAGTGTCGAGGAAGCTCAGGCTTGGATAGGCGATCCATTGTTTGAGACCCATCTAGCCGAGGCTTTAATTGCTAATATGCCAAAAGTTGGAGAGGAGTCGATGATACTTGACTGCTCTCTAAGTTTTTTTGATGGAAAATTTAAACTTTTGGATAATTTTAGAAGAGGTGGGATTAATATAAACGATTATAGTCCCAGAATTGGCGACAGAAGAATTAATGACGTGCCAGGATTTTCCAAGATCGACTTTGATTCTATTACTTATGAAAGATGTCATCCTCGAAATTCTTCTGGCTGGGGAGTTGTGGGTCATGCTATGACATTAGAACGATTAGTTCCACTGGGATTAAATCATTTTTTAGCTTTAGCTCTAGATTATGAATTTAAAAAAGATAGCAGTGTTTTGCATAAACTTGTACATAGAAGATGTATTACCGAGTTATATTTTTTAGGGCAGACTCTTGCTGGGCCTGACTCTTGTTACGCGATGAGGGTTCGTCGTGCTGGAAGAGATCATGATTTATTTTTTACACTTGTTAATTTAAATGATGTTATTGAGGACACTGCTTATTATTTAGCAATTGATTTTGAAAGATTGGGTAAAAGATCATCTTCTCAGAGACGCGGTCCTGGTTTGGAACATACTATCCAATAGTAATATTTTCTAATTAATTTTAAAGTCCGGCTTTGATTAGCCGGCTTTTTTTTGTTATTGTATTCCTAATACTAGATTCTAATTACTAGCTTCTAGATTTTATTTATATGTTGGATCTCAAGTTTATTTTGGCGAATAAGGCGGCGGTGGCGGAAAATTGCGTGAACCGAAATGTGAAGGTGGATTTGGATTTGGTGGAAAGTTTGGCCAAACAAAAAAGCGAATTAAATGTATCAACTCAAGGAGCCTCTGAAAGACTAAATAAAATTGCGGAGGAGATTAAGATGGGTCAGGGTGACAAGGAATCTTTGGTCAAAGAGGGTAAGGAAATTAAACTAAGTTTGAAGGGCAAGGAAGATGAGCTGACTAAGGTGGGCGCAGCATTAACAGAAGAGCTTTATAAGATTCCTAATATGACCGATCCTTCCGCACCTCTTGGAAAGCTTGATACAGATAATAAAGAAATTAAAGTGGTGGGGAAAAAGCCAGAATTTAAATTTGAGGCTAAGGATCATATGGCTTTGGGAGAAAAATTGGATTGGTTTGATTTTGAAGCGGCTAATTTAACGACGGGGAATAAATTTTATTTTTTGAAAAATGAGGCGGTGCTACTCGAGTTTGCTTTGGTGAGATACGCTTTGGATATTTTAATAAAGGAAGGTTTTAGTTTGAGGACGACGCCGGATTTGGCGAAGCTCGAAATTTTTGAAGGGACTGGTTATGCGCCGCGGGGAAATGAAACGCAGATTTATCGAATTGAGGGAGAAAATTTGGCACTGGTCGCGACCGCGGAAATTACTTTAGGTGGGGCCTATAAGGATAAGTTGTTTAGTCATGCAAGTGAGCTGCCGGTTTTACTTGGGGGAGTGAGTCATTGTTTTAGGACGGAGGCTGGGGCTTATGGAAAGGCGTCTCGAGGTTTGTATCGAGTGCATCAATTTACAAAAGTAGAGATGTTTATGTTTTCGGCGCCGGAAGATTCGGCAAAATTATTGGATAAGCTTTTGGCGGTGGAGGAGCAGATTTTTAGTGGTTTAGAAATTCCATATCACGTAGTGGATTGTTGTACGGGGGATTTGGGTGGGCCGGCTTATCGTAAATATGATATTGAAGCTTGGTTGCCAGGTGAAAATAGATGGGGAGAGGTAACTTCGGCTTCCAATTGCACTGATTATCAATCGAGGAGATTAGGAACGAAATTTAAAAAAGATGGTGGGAGTAAGAGTGAGTTGGTGCATACTTTAAATGGGACCGCGATTGCGATTACCCGAGCCATTATGGCTTTAATGGAAAATCATCAGAATGAGGATGGGAGTATTAATATTCCGAAGGCTTTGCAGCCTTACTTAGGGATGGAGAAGGTGAGTCCGAAGAAGGTCTAAACTAGTTAAGTTGTCATTCCTGTGAAAACTGGAATCTACGTCGTATGGGCGGCTAATTTAGCAGATTCTCGTTTTCACGGGAATGACAGTGGGCGGTATTTAGGGTGACGCCTTGGCTTTTTTATGATATCTTATGTTTTGTATCCGCGCGGGTGGCGAAACGGCAGACGCACTACCTTGAGGTGGTAGCGCCGAAAGGCGTGCAGGTTCAACTCCTGTCCCGCGCACAGAAATATGAACAAGAAAAATGTTTTTCTGTGGACTCTTTATGATTTTGCTAATTCGGTAGTCGTTATTGTTTTCTTTCTTTATTTTTCACAGTGGTTAGTGGTTGATAGGGGTGTGCCTGATTTTTGGTATAACATGATTTTTACCATCGGATCAGCGCTACTTCTTCTGACCGCTCCAATTCTAGGGGGGATTGCTGATAAAAATGGGAGGCAGTTAAATTATTTTAATCGAATCACGGTTCTCGTATTTTTTTTCTACGTTCTCACTTCTATTATAACTTTATTTTTTACTGAAAAAGTATTTTTAGCCGCACTATTTTTTCTTATAGCAAACTATCTTTATCAATTTTCTTTTGTTTTTTATAATGCTTTTTTACATTGCATAGCGCCTAGAGAAAAGTGGGGACGGGTGTCTGGGGTTGGTCAAACGGGTAATTGGCTGGGTCAAATTGCGGGACTTTTAATAACTTTGCCTCTGGCTAGTGGTGCGGTGTATTTAGTTGGCGAAGCCGGTCGTGCTCAAACATTTCTTCCGGCAGTAATTATATTTTTTGTTTTGGCTTTGCCAATGGTGTTATTTTTCAAATTACCAAAGTCAGAAAAAATAGATGTTAAGATTAATTTAAGGGAGGAGTATGAGAATTATTGGAAGCGGTTTAAGGAACTTATAAGGTCTCCAAATGTTGGGTTGTTTCTTTTGGCTTATTTCTTTTTTAATGATGCGATTATAACTACTTCAACTAATTTTCCTATTTATCTGCAGAATGTTTTTGCGGTTTCAGATAGTACAAAATCCATGCTTTTGATTGGTATACTTGTAACTTCGGCCATCGGCGCTTTTTGCTCTGGTTGGGTGGCAGATAGAATTGGTCTTAAAAAGGCTTTGATGATTGTTCTGGGAAGTTGGGTTGTATTACTTCCACTTCTTGGACTTACTTCTAATTTTCCTATTTTTATATTTTTAACCGTGATGATGGGTTTTTTGTATGGTTCGATATGGACGGTGACGCGGGCGACAATGATGACGTTGTGTCCAAAAGATAAACTAAATTTTGGTTTTAGTTTTTATGCTTTAGCTGAGCGTGTTTCGACTCTTGTTGGGCCTTTAGCATGGGGAATAATAACTTCGGTTTTTATGAGCTGGGGGCCAGTGCGTTATCGGATTGCTATAGCGGTGATGGCTATTTTTGTGGCCATTGGAATATTCTTTTTAAGAAAAATTGAAATAATGGATTAAAATCATTATATTTAAATATATGAAAATTTTTATGGGGTTAGTGGTGGTTTTACTAGTTGGAGTTGGTGGTTATTTCTTTGCATTTAATAATTCAGAAGTTGTAGAGGATAAGGTGCCTTTAGAAAGCCGCGCAGACTCTAATCCAATTGTTGTGCAGGAGACTACCCCTGAGACTTTAACCAAGAGAGATTCTATTCCTGAAGTGAAGCCAGAACCGGTGGTTTCTGCTAAGGCTCCTGTCTTAGATTCCAAACCCACTTCCGTTCCTCCTACTGTCATTACTAATCCAGTCTCTATTCAAATTGCTAGTTTTGCCTTTTCTCCTACTACTATTACGGTTAAAAGAGGAACGAATGTTGTTTGGACAAATAACGATAGTGCGCCCCACACGGTTACAGGTGATAACGATGGTCCAGCAAGTGGCACACTTCAGACTGGTGGTGTTTATAGTTTCATTTTTAATAATCTTGGGACGTTTAATTATCACTGCTCTTTCCACCCCTCAATGAAGGCTACTGTTATTGTAAATTAATAATATGATTAATTGGCTTAAGAGAACGGATTTAATATTAGTACTTGCGCTTATTTTGTTAGCGATTTCTTTGGGTACTATTATAGATTTTTTAACTCACACACTCGACCCAAGGTTTTCTGTGCCTGATAGTTATTTTCCTCATAAAATTTTCTATGGCACGCTATGGTCACTTGCGGGTTATTTGATTTTTAGAAGATATCTTACTACGCCACTCAGGACTGCTTTGGTGATTTCAGCTGTTCCCGCCGTGCTTCTTCAGACTATGTATTATATTCAAGGCCATCTTTTAACTTGGGTGGTAATTTTGTTTTTAGTGCTCCACTTTTTAATGTTTTTTATTTTTGCTTTTTATTTTTGTAAGAGGTATTGGAAGGTGTTTAATCCTGAGGTGGCTGATGGGAGTCTGGTCTAGGTGAGATTTATGAAAACCTTAATTATTATTAATGGGGCGACAGGAACCTTGGGGACGGCTTGTTTTGCGCGGTTTAGCAGGGAGCATGACACGAATATGATTGGGTTGAGTCGGCAGGCTTTGTCGGCTGAGACTTTTTGTAAGAACGGTTATTTGCTAGACAATATTTTGGTTTGCTCGATGGGCGATATTACGAGCAAGGAGGATTGTGAGAATTTTGTAAAAAAGATTAATAAAAGTTTTTACGATAAAGTTATTTATATTCATGCCCTTGGTTTTTATCCTTGCGAGCTTGATAAGGCTGGAAATATTTACGTTGCTAACGATGACGATCGTGATGGGATTGATGACCGGGTGGTGAAACTCTCTTACGAAGCTTTTTTTGCGATGACAGGCGCATTGCAAAAGTTAGGACTACCCATGAGAGCTTTAATTTTTGGGAGTATTGCCGATAAACTTAAATCTATTGTGCACAAGTCATGGTGGACGGTGATGGGGAGAATTAAGGAGAGAATGAAAAAAGAAGTTGAGCAAAATGATAAAGCTTCTTTTTTGGTGTTGAATATTAGTTCGGTGATTGACGCCTCTGAGCTTTTGATTAGACCTTTTGTGTTTCAGAATACGAATGCGGATGCTAGTTTTTGGCTGACGCCTCACGAAGTGGCTGAACAGGTGGTGTCATTGGTGTTTTCTAAGATGAATGGGTTTGTGGAGGATGAACTTTTTCACAAGGCTGATTATTATCAAGAGGGTTATTTTGAAGAAGAGAAATATATTAAAAGAAGGAAGGGGGAGTTGGGGATTTAGATTATTTAATTGTTATTTATTTAAAATCGTGGTATAAAATAGGCGGTTTGTTTTTCGTTCTTTGAAAGGAGAATAGGTGAAATAATGAAGAAAAGCTTTGCAAGTGATAATAATTCCGGGATTCATCCGAGAATTTTACAGGCAATTATTGATGTGAATAATGAAGGTCATTGCTTGGCTTATGGGCACGATAGTTACACGGTAGCTGCTTTGTCTAAATTTAGAAGTTTGTTTGGTCCAGATTCGGAAACATTTTTTGTGATGACTGGCACTGGGGCCAATGTATTGGCACTTGCGGCTATTACTAAGCCATATCAGGCAGTGATTTGTGCTGAGTCCGCACATTTGAATGTGGATGAATGTGGTGCGCCAGAAAAATTTACTGGGTGCAAGTTGCTGACAGTTCAGACTAGTGACGGAAAGATAACCGTTCCGGGAATTCAAAATTGTATGCATGGTATTAGTGACCCTCATCATGTGCAGCCTAGAGTGATTTCGATTACTCAAGCGACGGAATATGGGACGGTTTATACTAAAGGAGAAATAAGGGAGATTTCTCGATTTGCTTGTGATCATAATCTTTTGCTTCATATGGATGGGGCGAGATTTTCTAATGCTCGAGCTAGGTTCCCCCAAATGGCTGTAAGGGATTTAACTTTTTCACCAGGAGTGGATGTTCTATCTTTTGGTGGAACAAAGAATGGCATGCTGTTTGGTGAGGCGGTGGTGTTTCGGAATAAGGAATTAGCTAAGGGTTTTGAGTTTGTCAGAAAACAGGGCATGCAGTTGTTTTCCAAGATGAGATTTGTTGCAGCCCAATTTAATGTTTTTTTGAGTGATTTTTTTATGCTTGAGAGTGCTATGCAAGCTAATCAAATGGCTCAATTATTGGCAACTAAAATAAGTCCTGTGAAGGGAGTGGACATCACTCAAAAGGTAGAGGCGAATGCGGTGTTTGTTAAGATGCCTCGAGAAGTGGTTAATAAACTTCAGGAGATTTTTGATTTTTATGTGTGGAGTGAGGTTGATCCAGCTAATCCTGAGATTCGCTTAATGTGTTCGTTTGACATGGTGGAGGCGGATGTTTCGCATTTTGCGGATTGTTTGAATGCGATTGTGGCGCAGCTTGAGACTGATAAGATTGCAGAACAAAGAAGAGTTTTGGACGGAAGTCTTTCTTAGCACGAAAGGGGAGGTGTGCCTTGTTCGGAATTACGATGCCGATTATTTCTGGTTTTGCTTTCTTTTTATGTTTTGTGAAGTTATACGATCAGTCTTTTGGATTGATTAATTTGGGGGAGAAGCGTTACGTGTGGTTTTTCAGGCAATTACTTTTTGGAGCACTTGGATTTTTAGTGATTAGTTTGGGGTCGGGTAAATTTTTTATTTATAAGCCTTTTGAATTTATCGTGATGACTTTCTTTACTCCGGTAATTTTGTATTTTCTACATCTTTCGAAAATTAAGACGAATATAACCGAGAGGTGGATTGAATGCTTAGGAATTTTTTTGCTGATTTTGGCTGGTGGTATTGTAGTGAACGGTGATTTAATGGATGATCTTTTGGCTTTTGGAGTTTGTGTGCTTATCTTGATTGCCGGGGCGGCAGTAGCTAATTATAAAGCTCCATCTGGTTCAAAGAGTTGGACCTTATACCCAATAGCTCTTGCTTTAGTTGGGGTTCTCGCTCGAGGAGCGCCTTTGTAGTGATTATTTTTAGTTTAAGCCGCCAGAAATGGCGGTTTTTATTTATTCGGGCGAGCTATCGTAATGCGAGGGGTTTTATGGCATAATAGATAGGTGTTAGAGTATACGACTTTAGCTTTGGTTTTGGATAAGGAGGTGGTAAATGAAGCTGATGCTAGGGTCTTTTTTTATACGGAAGATTTAGGGCTTGTGATTGGGAAGGCGATTTCGGCTTTTAAGATTAAGGCGAAGTTGAATGCTCATTTAGAACCATTTAATTTGGCTAGAGTGCGACTGGTTTGTAAAAATCAGATTTTGATTATTGATGCTTTGTGCGAGCAAAGATTTAAAGGCGGGGTGGCTGAGTTCCATAAATTGGCGACGATGGCGAAGTTTTTGAAGGAGGCGCTTTTGCCGGGGCAGGCGGACCAAGGCTTGTGGGCGGAGGTGATGAAATTTTTTACGACCGGTGGTAATGAGAAAGAGTTAGTCGCAAGTTTCGGATTTGAGCCGAGTTTGGCGGTTTGTGCTTATTGCGGGGATCAGCCGAAAATCTTTTTAGCACGTGATTATAGTTTTTTATGTAAAAGGTGTTTTGATTTAACACCAAAAGAAGCATGGTTAAATTCTTATATACAATTTTAGGGATAGTCTTTGTGGGTTTATTGGGATGGTTTTTGTTTGATTATTTTTATACGAACGCTAGTGGTCCGACGGTTACTTTCAATTTGCCGACTGAAATTAAGGCTGGGCAACCGTTTGATTTTGATATGACTTTGGAAAATCAAAGCGGAAATTTACTCGAAGATGTGACTTTGTCTTTGAATTTACCAAAGGAGCTTGTGATTTTAGGGGATAATGGGGGAAGTTATTTGGTAAATAAGACGATTGGTAGTTTGGGGGCGGGATCGGTGATTAAAGAAAAGTATAGCGCGATGGCTTTGAAGAGTGGGGTGAGCGTGGGGGTGCGGACGGTGGTGCGCTATCGGCAGAGTGGTTTGAATACTTATTTTGAAAAGGAGGAGGTTTGGAGTCAGGAGGCTTTGGAATCTTTGAAGATGACTTTTACATTGCCTGATAATTTGGTGGCGGGAAATAATGGAACGATAAAACTTTTGATTGAAAATGTTTCGGGAGCTGATTTTCCAGCTTTAAATTTGAAGATGGAATATCCGAAGCTTTTTAAATTTGATAAGAGTAGTGTGGATGGGGCAAGTGCTGATGGGACTCTAATGCCGCTAGGAGGCTTAGCTAAAGGTGCTAAAAATAATATTTCGATTTTGGGAAAGTTTTTAAGCAGTGATCAGGCGGTGGATTTGCTCCGGGCAAAAATTGTGGCGAATTATAAGGGGGATGATTATGTGATTGCGGAACAGGATGAGGAGGTGGGGGTGGATTCGGCTCCGGTTTCGTTGTCGGTGAAAGTAAATGGGGCCGATGATTACGTGGCTCATCCTGGGGAAACTTTGCATTATGAGATTATTTATAAATATTTAGACAATGATAAGGTTAAGGCAGCTTTGAAATTGAGAGCGGTTTTGGCTGGAGAGATGTTTGATTGGGGGAGTGTGGTGCCGAGTAATAATGGAGTGTTTAATTTAGGAAATAAAAATTTGACTTGGAATGGTGGGGGAATGACTGGAGAGGTTCGGTTTGATGTAAGGGTTTTGAAAGATTATCCAATTAGGAAGTTGAGTGATCGGAGATTTAAGTTGAGTTTTGATTTAACTTTGGATGATGGAGCGCTGACTGTGGAAAAGCTTTTAGAAACGAAGGTGGCTGGAGGAGCAACCGTGAAAGCCGCGGCATATTTTAGGGATGCGCAAAGTGGTGTTTTGAATACGGGAATTTTTCCACCTAAAGTTGGGAGTGCAACTGATTTTTCTGTGCATTGGGGGTTCACTACTTTAGCGAATGATTTGCATAATGTGGTTTTGCGAGCGAAGTTACCGGCTGGGGTGGTGTTTAAGTCTGTGGGTAAGATAGTTGGAGGGAATGATCTTTATTATAATAAAGATGATAACGAAGTAGTGTGGGAGATTGGAAAGGTGTCGGCAAATAAGGGGGTGATTTCGAGTGAGCCACTCGCTGTGTTTCAGGTGACTTTGACGCCGACTAGTTCGCAGATAGGAAGTTTTGCGGATATTTTAGGAGGGACGAAGTTTTCCGGGACGGATGATTTTACGGATTTGTTGGTAGAGGCGAGTGACGATAAGCTGACAACTCAACTTCTAGATGATTTGACTGTGGCAAATAAAGGTTTGGTGAAATAAACTTGAAATTTTTGACGATTTCTTCGTTGCTCGCTGCGGATCCCGTTCCGAGGCACTACTCGTGCCTCTCACGGCGTCCTCGCTCGCGTCTCGAATTCATCTAAAAATTTCAAGTTTATAAATGGATTGCTAATTTATTTTATTAATTTAACTACTAGATTCTAATTTCTAGATACTAGATACTATATTTATGGCAAATACAGATTTAATGGAGAAGGTGATTAGTTTATGTAAACGGCGCGGGTTTATTTTTCCGGGGTCGGAGATTTATGGTGGCTTGGCTAATTCTTGGGATTTTGGACCACTAGGGGTGGAATTGAAAAACAATATTAAGTCTGGTTGGTGGAGGATGATGGTGCAGGAGAGCACCGACGTTTTAGGGATTGAGACGGCTTTGATTATGAATCCTAAAGTTTGGGAGGCGTCTGGGCATTTGAAAGAATTTTCTGATCCTTTAGTGGAATGTAAAAAATGTCACGAGCGTTTTAGGACTGATCATTTGGACAATAAAAAAGTATGTCCGAGCTGTGGTGGAGAATTAGGAGAGTCGAAGCAGTTTAATATGATGCTCAAGACTTTTTTGGGGCCAGCGGAAAATTCTGCGGCGACGGTTTATTTTCGGCCAGAAACGGCTCAGGGGATGTTTGTGAATTTTGAAAATGTTTTAAAAACTTCGAGGAAGCGTTTGCCTTTTGGAATTGCCCAGGTGGGGAAGTCTTTTCGAAACGAAATTACGCCGGGCAATTTTATTTTTAGGACACGTGAGTTCGAACAGATGGAGATCGAATATTTTATAAAGGAAGATGATTGGAAAAAATATTTTGAATATTGGTTTGAGAAAATGAAAAATTGGCTTGCTAATTTGGGAATCAAACAAGAGAATATTAATTTTATTGAAATTCCGGATGGAGAGAGGGCTCATTATTCTAAAAGAACGGTGGATATATTTTATAATTTTCCATTCGGCTCTTCGGAATTATATGGCTTAGCTTATCGAGGCGATTTTGATTTAAAGAATCATAATCAGGTTTATTTAGATCCAGAAACGAATGAAAAGTTTGTGCCGCATGTGATTGAGCCAACTTGGGGGGTGGAGCGAACTGTGCTCGCGGTGCTTTGTGAGCATTATCATGAAGAAGTGGTGGCTAATGACCCTGAGGGTGGGGTAAGAGCGGTGTTAAAATTGCCAAAATGGCTGGCGCCTAGGAAAATCGCGGTTCTCCCATTGTCAAGAAAAGACGAGTTGACAGGGGTGTCTGCTCGAGTGTATAAGGATCTCAGTTCGGGGTGGATTTGTGATTACGACGAGACGCAAAGTATAGGAAAACGCTACAGAAGGCAGGATGAGATTGGGACGCCATATTGCGTCACGATTGACTTCCAAAGTCTAGAGGATGACGCGGTAACTGTGCGAGAGCGTGATTCCATGACCCAGACCAGAGTCAAAATTAACGATTTAAAACAATATTTTAATGACCAATTTCACACGGACGGTACTGCCCAATGGGCTACGAGTAGTCACGGTTAACACCAATGGTTCGTCGCTTTCGGCGACTATTTTGGTTTTGGTAGAAGCGGGGAGTAAGTACGAAGTGAAAGAGAATAATGGTTTATCGCATTTTTTGGAGCACATGTGTTTTAAGGGCACGCTTAATCGACCAACGGCTTTGGCCATTACCGCCGAGCTTGATGGAATTGGGGCGGAGTACAATGCTTTTACTGGTCAGGAATATACTGGCTATTATGCGAAGGTCCGGAGTGCGGATTTGGATCAGGCGCTTGATATCGTGGCGGATTTATATTCCAACCCTGTTTTTAATGATGAAGAAATTGAAAAGGAGAAGGGGGTGATTATTGAAGAGATTAATATGTATGAGGACTTACCTCCAAGAAAGGCGCCGGAATTATTTGATGAGTTGCTTTACGGTGATCAGCCAGCGGGTTGGCCGGTGGGTGGACATAAAGAAATTATCCTTAAATTAGGGAAGCAGGATTTTTTGAAATATCGTTCGGAGCATTATGTGGCTCAAGCGACTGCGGTGATTGTAGTGGGTTCTTTTAACGAGGCGGATGTGATTAAGAAAATTGAGAAGGAGTTTGCGAATGTGCCCATGTTACCAAAGTT
>CAYHSQ010000002.1:19910-24994 GCA_964359365.1 uncultured Candidatus Saccharibacteria bacterium
AGGTGAAGACGGAGGATTTGCAAACTACTCCAAAAGTTAGATTATCTTTTAAGGAATCCGACCAGACGCATTTAGTGTTGGGATGTCGGGCTTTTTCAGAGTTGGACGAAAGGAGATTTGCTCTCGAAGTGCTCGATGATATTTTAGGTGGTGGGATGAGCTCTCGCTTATTTCAAGTCATTAGAGAGAAAATGGGGGCGGCTTATTATGTGAGAAGTGGAGAGTCTTTATATTCGGATCACGGGTATTGGTCCGTGGCTTCTGGAGTGGATCATAAAAAAGTGTTTTTGGTGATCGATGCGATTTTGAAAGAGATGCAGGATTTGAAAAAGGAATTAGTGAATGATGAAGAGTTGAAGCGGGCGAAGGATCACTTGTGTGGGCAGATGGTTTTAGGATTAGAAACTTCAGATGCTAAAGCGATGTTTTATGGCGGGCAAGAGATTATTAAAAAAGACGTAACGGATGTGGCGGAATATATCCAGAGAATCGAGGAGGTAACGGCTGAAGAGGTGATGCGGGTGGCAAAAGATGTATTTAATGAGGAGACTTTGAATTTGGTTTTGATCGGGCCCTTTAAGGATGAAAAAGTATTTTTAGACCACTTGCGCTTAAATTAAAAAAAAGTTTTAATTTAAGTAATGGAGGCGAAGGATATTTTTGATATTTCTTGGAATAGTTTTTGGAGATTATTTTTCTTTATAGCTTTTGGCTGGCTGCTTTATGTTACTTCAGATGTGGTGCTCGCGATTCTGGTGGCGATTGTAATTGCGGCGGGGTTTGACATGCCGGTGACGTGGTTGGCTAAAAAAGGTGTGCCACGCGTGATTGGTGCCCTGATTTTATTTTTAGTAGGCTTAGTAACTATTGCTGGATTAGTGTATGCCATCGTACCTTTGGCTTTAAATGATTTCACGCATCTTTTTGCTAATTTAAAGGATTATAGTAATCCTTTGATCGATGCCTTACAGGCGAGTGACGCTTTAAGTAACATTACAGCTAAATTAAATGACTGGGCGGACGCTTTGATTTCAGGTGCGATTCCGCTAGCTCAGGTTTTAGGTGGCTTGTTTGGAAATGTATTTTTGTTGATTACGGTTTTTATTTTGTCTTTCTACTTAACAGTTGGTCAGGACGGTGTAGAAAATTTCTTAGTGTCTATTTTACCAGCTTCCCAAGAAGAGGTGGCGGTGGATTTGTATTTAAAAACTCGCAGGAAGATTGGGCAATGGCTAAAGGGTCAGGTGTTGCTTTCGATGATTGTGGGTCTTGTGGTGTTTATCGGATTTTGGATTCTAGGAATCAAATACAGTTTACTCGTGGGAATTTTAGCGGCGGTTTGCGAAATCATTCCTTTTGTCGGGCCAATTTTTTCTGGTGTGATCGGCGTGTTGATTGCCTTATCGAGTTCGGTGAATTTGGCTGTTTCGGCAGCAATTTTATTTGTCTTCGTGCAGCAGTTAGAAAATCATTTGTTGGTGCCAATTGTGATGCGTTATACGACAAGCTTGGATCCTACCGTGGTTTTGATTGCTATCTTAGTAGGCGGTAAAGCCTTCGGCTTTTTAGGTTTGATTTTAGCGATTCCTGTGGCGGTGTTGATTCAAAGCATTGTAGAGCGTTGGACTAGTGCTAAAAAGAAAAAGAAAGGTTTGGGGTTGTAAAAAACTCAAAATCTAGCATTTTACTAGCAAAAACCCTATTTTAAGGGCTTTTTTGTGTGTCTATTGACAAAGTATAATGTACTGTGCTATAATATATATAGAACTTAATAAATGCTGATTTAGCCGATCTCGTACAGATTTTGTGGGTCAAACTATGAAATCTGTACGAGATTGGGTAAGTTAGCTTAAAGACAGAGCTTGCTTTCCTGGTACTTACTCTCGAATGTCTCATTTCCTTAAGGAAAAAACTCAAAGACGTCCTTCGACGTACTATGGAGTTGTTGATCATGGCATTTGCCTCTCGTGTGACCGGTTACCGGTCCTTGGCATATGAATGATTAGCTGAATCCTGGTGGGTTATGAGGAATGTGAGAGTTGGTTGAGAGATTCGTTTGAGGTAGGCTTCGGCTGATACAAACGAAGCTAATCGGCTTGCGGAAGCAGGTTAGATTACAAAGAGATGGGACTCTCAAGACCTTTGAACGCCACGCAATCTGAAGCGATTCGGTAGGGTGGCCAGCCTAGGTTTAATCCATTTCAAAGAAGGGGGTGGAGCTTAGTGCTCATTCCCTTCATCCTAAATTGGAAGGCCTCCAATTAGGAAAAGCCCTGACGAGGGAAACGGCACTGTCTTTGTGGATGGGAGGGAGAGATTTACGATTCCTCTACCCACAGCCCTGAGCGGAGTTGAAAGACTCCGCTTTTTATTTTTTTAAATAGATCCGAAAAAAGAAAAACCCCATCCGGGGTTTTTAATTTTGTTTCAAGCGATGTTTTAAGATGATGCGGTTTTTTCTGTGATCATGCATATAAAAGTCTCTCCAATCAAAGTGATGAATCTCCTTTTTATTTTTTTGAGGAACTTCTAGGCCGTCGATGACACCACTAATCTGGTGTTTTTTTTGTTTTAAAAATCTCCTTAGTTTCTTTTTGGATACCCAAAGGCTAATCGTGGGCATGACTAGGACCTCCTTGCTTCCGTGGAAACTAAATTGTATCACTTGAGGGCAAGACCATCTCTTCGGAGTGAAAGTCTGGATCTGGAATATTTGATTTAGGGGGAACGTTTGTCTGAATGCTTGGGTTGTGTCCTTTTTCGTTAGGGTCAACGCCGCAGGGCATAACGGTAATTGGCTCAAATCTTTCTTTCTCTTCCTTAGCTTTCCTTTTGGCTTCTTCTTCTGCCCATGGCATGACGAACTCCTTTTGTTAAATGACTTTTTTGATAGTAAGAATTATCAGATTTTTTGTCAAATTGCCGGCTTAACAAAAGCTAGATTTTGAAGTATGATATGGCTACAGATGGACAAGAAATTTTATCTAACAACGGCTATTGCTTACGTAAATGCTAAGCCTCATTTGGGGTTTGCTTGGGAATCGATTTTAGCGGATGTGATTGCGAGGTATCGTCGGGAGAAAGGTGAGGGGGTTTATTTTTTAACGGGGACGGACGAGCATGGGACGAAGATTAAGCGAGTGGCGGAGGCTGCGGGAAAAACACCTCAAGCTTTGACCGATGAAAATGCGGCTTTGGTGAGAGATTTAAAAGAGGTGTTGGGTTTGTCTTGGGATGAGTTTATTAGGACGACTGATCAAAAGAGACATTGGCCAAATGTGAATGAGGTTTGGCAAAAGTTAGTGGAAGCCCAAGTGATTTATAAAAAGAAATACGAAGGTTTATATTGTGTCGGGCACGAGGCGTTTGTGACGGAAAAAGATTTGGTGGATGGGATTTGCATGGATCATAAAACCAAGCCCGAAAAAATTGAAGAGGAAAATTATTTTTTCAAGTTATCGGATTATGCAGATAGGGTTGCCGAAGCTTTGGAGTCAGAGAAAATAAAAATTTATCCGGAGTCAGCTAAAAAAGAAATTTTGCAGTTTATAAAAGAAGGGGTGAATGATGTGAGTTTTTCTCGACCGAGGAAAACTTTGGATTGGGGGATTCCGGTGCCGGGCGATGATTCGCAAACAATTTATGTGTGGTGTGATGCTTTGGTTAATTATTTAGCGCCAAGAGAATTTTGGCCGGCTGATTTGCATGTGATTGGGAAAGATATTTTGAAGTTCCATGCTCTATATTGGCCGGCGATGCTTTTGGCTGCGAAGATAGAATTGCCGAAAGCCATTTTTGTGCATGGCCACATTACGGTAGATAACCAAAAGATGAGTAAGACTTTGGGGAATGTGGTTGACCCTGTCGAGCTAGTGAAAAAATATGGCACGGAGGCGGTGCGTTATTATTTGATTCGGGAATTTTCGGCTTTTTCTGATCCTGATTTTACATATGAAAAATTTGAAGCAAGATATAATGCGGACTTGGCTAATGGCTTGGGTAACTTGGTTGCGAGGACGGCGGCATTAGTAAAAAAGTTTGGATTTGAAGAGGTGGATTTTATAAAGAATCAAGAAGCTGTTTTTCTTGCTTTTAAATCGATTCTTTCCGACAAGGATAAAGATATGAGAGATCTTAAATTAAGTAGTGCCCTACAATGGATTATAAATGGAACTAGGATAGTTGATGCTTACATAAATGTGAAAGAACCGTGGAAGACGGGTGATAAGAAAGTAATTGGGGAAATGAAGACTTTGGTGGAAGAGATCGCGAAGGCCTTAAAACCTTTTTTACCGGAGACTGCAGAAAGTATTTTAAATTGGGACGATAAGATTTTGTTTCCGAGGTTGGCTAAATAATACGATCAGATTCCTGCCTCCGCAGGAATGACAGACAGCCTCCAGTTCGTCATTGCGAGGGAGTGATAGCGACCGCGGCAATCTCGAATAAGGTTAGACTACGAATTTATGGAAAACACAGAAGATTCCCGTTTTCACGGGAATGACAATAAAAAAGAAATATTTGATGCTCATACTCATGTTAGTTTTCCGGCTTTAGCTTCTGATTTGGAGGGTGTTTTGATGAGGGCTCGGGAGAGCGGGGTGAAGATGATTGACGTGGGGACGACTTATGAGACTTCGCTTAAAGTCTTGGAGACTGCTCGGAAAAATCCAGGCGAGGTTTATGCTTGCGTTGGTTTTCATCCATCGCATGTGTCGGAAATAAACTGGCATCATGATAAAAATGAGCAAGTAAGTGGTAAGAAAGAAGTTTTTGATCGAGAAAAGTTTTTAAAGTTAGCTCAAGAAAAAGAAGTGGTGGCGATTGGGGAGTTTGGGTTGGATTATTTTAGGTTGGAAAGTGGTTCAGAAAACTTAGTGAAAGAAGAGCAGAAAAAAGTTTTTAAAGAAATGTGGGCGGTGGCGGAAGAAGTGGGGAAGCCAAAGATGCTGCACTTACGACCATCTAAAGGAAGTGATGATGCCTATTTGGATACTTTGGAATTAATTAAAGACTTGCCGAATACAACCGAGAAGATTTCGCATTTTTTTGTAGGTTCACTTGATGTGGCAAAAAAAATGTTA
>CAYHSQ010000003.1:0-24704 GCA_964359365.1 uncultured Candidatus Saccharibacteria bacterium
ATGTACTGGATCCCGCATCATTTCCGATTGAGTACAATCGGGTGCGGGATGACAAGTGGGGGCATGACATACCTATAAATTAGGAATAAGATTTCTCTATGGCTCTAATAACGGTTTTTTGGCTTAGCTTAATTGAGGGGGTGACGGAATTTTTGCCGGTGTCTTCGACTGGGCACATGGTGTTGTTCGCTAATTTTTTGGGTTTGGATTTACATGCACAGGAAGTGGCTTCGTTTATTCTTCTGATTCAGCTAGGAGCCATACTTGCCGTTTTCGCGGTTTTTTTGAAAAATATTTCTAAGAATGAAATTTATAAAGTAATGACGGCATTTGTGCCAACCGCCATAGTAGGTTTTTTGCTTTATAAAGTTGTTAAAACGATTTTAATTACTGATCCCCTAATAGTAGCTTTCGCCCTTTTAATAGGTGGCGTGATAATGCTTCTGACTGATAAATTTTTATTTCCAAAAGTTAAGATTATTCAAAATGGAAAGGTTGAGGAGCTGAGCTATTTGAGAGCGGCCTTTATCGGACTCTTTCAGGCCTTATCTGTCATCCCTGGCGTGTCACGGGCCATGGTAAGTATTTTAGGTGGAAGAATTACAGGTTTAGCAGAAACCGAAGCGATTAGGTTTTCTTTTTTACTTGCGACACCAACAATTGCAGCGGCCACGGCTTATGATCTTTATAAAACCGGCTTTTCAAATACGAATTTAAATTGGCAAACCGGCTTAGGATTTGTTTTAGCCTTTATTTTTGCTTACTTGGTAGTGAAATTTTTCAATAAGCATTACCAAAAACTCTCGTTTACCTTTTTTGGTTGGTACCGAGTGATTTTGGGTGGGGTGGTGTTATTGTTTTTACTTTAATAACGCAGATTCCCGTTTTCACGGGAATGACAAGATCGCCGAAACTAGGCTTGATTGGCAGGACATTCACCGTTAGAACAAACACCAGCTGCGCCTTTTAGATGGCATGAGTTAATAAGAAAGTTAATTAAATTAATCCTCTTATTGATCTCGTCTATCTTGGCTTTATCAGCGTTATTTTTTGGGACAGCGTTGTTGATGATAACGGTTAGATCTTCAATTCTTTTATTATTATCGTGTATGTCTGAATATAAACGGCTCATAACTTTCCCAGTGTCTTTTATTAGAACTTGAACATCAGCAAGGTCAGCCCTTGCTTCTTCTAGAATCTTAGACTGAGCAGCAATTAAATCCCTTTCTTTTTGCGTTTGAGGTTCTATATTTTCAAGGATATCAATAAGTCCTTCGAGATTTAAAATATTCTTATTAAGTCCATCAACCGCATCATATAAAGGATCTCTCTGATAGCTTAAAACAGAAATAGCGTTCCGCCTGTCATTATTTACTGCCATTAAATGCTCAATGACGCCGACCACATTCGCAAGATTAATATTGCCATTTTCATCGGGAGCGATCTGATGCGTAGTTAATTCGGTGGTCTCATACCAATATTCATCATGGTTACCATCGTTAATAGTATTTAAAGTAACATAAGGGTCTGGATATCCAACTTCACAACTCCATGTGCCACTTTTATCGGTTTCACTTTCTGGGTCATTTCTATCAAAAACACAATGATGATAAACGATACTAGAAGTTGTGTAGGTACCCTCAACACTCATATTTTTTAATAAGTCTCTCTTTTCTTTTTCTAATTCCTTAATCCTAATCTGAAGAGCGTCGTAAGCACCTTCGCCTAAATTATCACAAACCAGATTTTTACACCTAGCCTTTAGCTTGAGAGCGATTTGATAAATATCGCCATCAAAAAGATTCTTTTGCTCTATTGGATCATGTAGATGCCAACGACCCTCATTATCAAAGCCCGGGGCTGGCAAAGCTGGGCCGTCACCAAAGGGAAGTGGAGCGAAGCCCATATCTAGAATATTATCTGGACCGGGGTGTGAGTCTCCTTCGATTGCGTGGCCGAAATCATCTGTAAATAAAGGTAGATACGGGATGCCTAGTGGGTGGTCCCCGCCAATAGCTATAATATGACCGTTTTCGTCTCGAACTTCGTAAGGTGGAGGATCATTTGGCGTAACAGGATTGCCATGCTCATCTAAAATTGTATTTTCTCCATGGACTAAGACTTGTCTGAAAGAAAAACCAATGAGCACGAGAGAGAGGCAGCCTAAGATTATAAAGATATGAGGGTTCTGGCGCATGAGTTTATTATAACTCATCCTACTTCGCCAAGGCTATGCAGGATTATTTCTTCTTAAGGAAAAAATAAAAAAATCCCCGGGTGGGGATTTGGAAATAATTCTGGTTAATTTCCTTGCTGAGTCGCCAGTTCTTTTTTGAGTTCTTGGCGACTCATGATGTAGGCGAGCAAATTCATAGGACAGAGAAGTGCAAAATAAATGCTCGCTAGAAAATCCAAGCGCTGATGCTGTAAGTAATAGCCAATCAAGCTCACTATCAAGACGATAAGCGATAAGATGAAAAATGTGCCGTGGCGCCATTTCTCAAGTTCAATTTTTTCTATTTTACTGAAGCTATTATTTACCCTAATACGATCTACGTAGTATCGAATGCCTATGCCAAGCCCGAGGGCTGTAGCTGCTACTTGAATGCAGGTTATGATTAAAATCAAATTAGTCACTAGAGGCCTCGCTTTCTTTAAAGAAAAAATTAAGAATTCTTATTAGAAACCGTTATCTTAATTCCCCGGCTTTCAAGATGATTGCCGATAGCTTGGAAGTTATCTTCATTGGCTCCCACAAATTCTGGGGCAACGATGCCAGATAAACCAGCTGCCGCAATTTTTCCTTCCAACATGAGATTGCAAACCGCGGTGCAAGTGTAGCCGGTTAACCTCGACATGGAACTAAAGCCTGTAACCGGGTCACGTTCATCATAAATGTCGTAAACCGATTCTAAGCCACTTGTGTGCACCACTCTCACTCTCATTACTGTAAATTCAGACTCATCATCCCCTAACTGCCACTCAGGAAAAAGAAGTTCGCTTGTTACATCTCTCAAGGAACTGCCACTTGGCAAGCGATTCGTTACCATTTGATCGGTACGGAAAAATCCAGCTTGCCGGAACATCCGCATAAAATCAGCGTGGCCCGGATAGCGCAAAGTCTTCTCCATCATATCTGGAATACTCATCGTTTCAGTGAGAGTACTTAACCCGTCCGTGAAAAAAGCTTCGAGAGTACCAACACCGGGAAAATCAATGAGCTCCAAGCCAGACAAAGCCTCCTTCACAACTAATTTTCCATTTTCTAAAATTCGAGCCGGCCGAGTGTACATTTCAATCACGTCAGCTGGAGAATATGGAGCTTTGTAGTTAAAGGGTGGGACTGGATTCTTCGGCAAACCACCCACCCAACATTCAAAACTCACAACATCGCCAGCCGTAGCATGATGTCCGCAGATGATATTGTTCAAACCTGGAGCAACACCACATTGAATCACGGCCGTAGCGCCAGATTTCTTAGCTAACTCATCAAGAGAAAATGGATCTTCTGGAAAGAAAGAAATATCAACGACATTTTTACCAGCTTCAATAAGAGTTCTTAAAACTTCAAAACCGAGGAAGCCCGGGAGGGCATTCACCACCAAGTTGGCCCTAGAAACAAGTGCGACTAAAGCTTCTGTATTTGTCACATCTAAAACGGCAATATTAATACCTTTAGCATTGAGCCTTTGTAAGAGAGTCGCATTAGTATCGGCAACCAAAACATTATGTTCTCTATCTAGATCTAAGGCGATAGTCGCTCCGATTCGTCCCGCACCCAAAACCACGATATCTTTTCTTCGACTCATAGCACACCTGACTTTCTTCTAGAGAAATTCACCTGTCAAAAAACCGTGGCTAATATAACACTCTCTGTCATTCCGGACAAGCCTACCGGTTGGTTGGCTTGAGCCGGAATCTTCGTCGCTTAAAGCCAAAATACAGATCCCCTCACCTACTCTCTGGGATGACAAGGTGGGATTAACGCATGGTGGAATCCATTAGAATTCCGCCTGCATAATAAAAGCCTGTTTCAGAATCAATTAATAAATCGTAGGTAGCACTGTCTTTATATGAAGCTGTTTCTATCTTTGTAATTTTAATACCATCGTAAACTTCTCCAACCTTCAAATCTCTCGCTAACTTACCATTAGCCATAGGATGAGTCGGTGAAATATCTACCGTCTTGCCGCCTGCAAATTCTAAATGGGTCATGGAGTGATTTGATACCGCTACTTTTTGAGTTTTTAGGACTTTAGCTGATACCCTATCACCATCTTTATTCACTGAGTAAACCAAGTCACCAACTTTGATATCTGTAACTAGCCTTTCACCAGAAGGAGTTAGGATATTTGTTTTAGAAGAAAGGCATCTTAATCTAATGTCATGACAGCCCCAACTACAGGAATATTCATTACTAGATCCAAAGGTAGTGCTGGGGCAACTAGCTACTGTTAGATTCGGGCTATCACAAACCTGCTGACCAGATATGGCAAGCGGGTGATCAAATCCACATAATTTATCGTGACTTGGCACACCTCGTGAATGACATTCCTTACTACTGTCAGCGTTAGAAATACAAACACTTTCGCTATCAAGCCATGTACACCCACCAGCAATAGAAGACCCATAGCATTGACCAGATTCATAAATATCATAACATTGCTGACTAATCTCTTTTTTGCATGCCCTATTGCATCCATCTCCATTAGTAAGATTATGGTCGTCGCACTCTTCAGCCCCTTCTTTTATACCATTACCACATTCACTCGGCTTAATACGGCACTTACCTGGAGTGCCGCCGGTAAACTGGCAGCGAGAAATTTTTTTCTCGGTTGGCCCAGACACGATCTCTCCTGTTGATTTTTTAACTGTTATATTTGCTATAAAATAAGGGGTTGTGCAGGCTGGGGCGGACGAAGATGATTGTGATTGACTTAAATCTCCGCAAGTTAAACTTTTTGCAGAACAAAGCCGACTTCCAAAATCATAATTACAAGCCCCGTGGTGCTCTAGGCATGTAGTAAAGTTTCCATTGTAAACTTTGCAGTTTGGAGGAGAAAGGTGGCCCGTCCATTTAAAACTACCTTGGGGAATGGGGACATCTATCTTGTGTGTTTTTTCATCATAGCCAAGTGTTTTTAAGATATTTTTAGAAGTATTTGCCGAACAACTCCCATCCACTTTATTAACCCACTCACAACCACTCTCATTTTTACAATCAAGTTCATCTACATGAGCACAATCAGAAGCTTTAGTACGAATATTTTGATCTTGAGAAGTAGCTGAGACAAAAAGATAAAGAGCTATAAGGCCAAGGCATATGAAGATAATTTTTTTAAAATTGGCGGATTGAGGTTTTTCCATAAATTTAAATAATCAAAATTTACATTAAACAAGGATTAATAATCTCTTCTATTGTGACAGTTGCATCTACTACTTCTATATCAGATTCATCTTCTTGATCGCCCCCTGAGTTATTTCCACCAAAACCATTAGCACTTGATGGAATGGAGTTTGAACAATAACCAGGAACCGGAGTATCGCATGTGCCGTTTATTGGAGCCGCGCCCGAACCGCAAGTGATCCAGTAGCAACCATCATCCCACTTAACTATTGGGTGATCAAAATTATAACTTACACATTCCGTCTCACTTAAAACTCTACAAGTAGCATCATCAGCCCAACTAATTCTAGTTAGTAAAATAAAACTAATTATAAATACAAAAGTTAATATAAAAAATCGCTTATTCGAGATTATTTGCGCCATATTTTAATTATAAACTCATAATACAAAGAATGAAACAAGGGATTATAAACAACTATCAAAATGGAAAATTGGTGAGATGTTGTATAATGAAAGTATTAATCAAATAAAAATCCTTCTACGCTAAAACTACGAAGGAGTAAACAAATATGGCACGCACTAAAAAGAAAGTTAAATATAATTATCAAAAAGTCGCTGTGATTTTAGGAGCTGTACTTTTATTCTTCACCTTTATTGTCGGCCTTTCTAATGCGCCTTTTCCAAAGGCTGATGATCCATATCCTATGGGAGGATATCCAGGAGGAATATCGGTTAATTCAGGAATAACGCCCAATCTCGCTACCAATCCTTCGTATTTACAAGAGATGCTTCGCAACACGTGGGCGGCATTAACTACCGGCTTCACGGGTTTTAACACGGTGGCGCCTCAGCCAGCTACGTGCATATCTGATAATCAGTCTTGTAATAATGGAACGGGAACATGCCAGAGAGTTAAAAGAACGTCTTGCGAATCTCAGTCTGGCGGAGACCCTAAAGATGAGAATAATCCTGCTACGAAGTGGCATAAAGCCAATAGAATTTGCCAGGATTTGCCAGGCACTAGCGGCTGTAGTGATTTTAAAAGGGGCTGCAACTCTATTGGTAACCCAAACAATGAAACCGATGGGAATGGTAATCCTAAATACAACGAGGCTAGGTGCAACAATTCTAACGTAAATGTTGCTGGAGTTGGCCCATTCCAAGCTTGTAAATTTGGCATGGTAGATGTAATGCAAGATGGTAAGCCTAAATATGAATGCAAACCTCAAGTGGTTATAGCTCATACTTGCAGTACAATATTAAATTATAAAGAGTGCAATTTTGGTGTGGGATTGAGGTTGGGTTGCACTTGGGAAGAAATAGCACCTCCAACTTGTAATGGTCCTTATTGCCCAGTTTACTTTAGAGCGCCTGAACCAGCTGGGAGATGTATTGATAAGCCTAAAGAAATAGATCGATGTCGGTCTATAGAAACTATGAAAGAATGTGAATTTGGAGTGGGTGTAGAATTAGGGTGCTCTTGGATAGGCGCTCTACCTGGAGGCCCCGAAGCTTGCTACTCATCAGATAACCCACCAGCTTAATATTATGGAGAAATAAAAAACTCCCTTTCGGGAGTTTTTTATTTGTGCCCAGGGTGGGAAATCGAACGTCGTCGCTATCACTCCTCCTACTAAACCCACGGTTTCGTATACTTCCTACACAGGAGGGACACTCTCGCTTCCCTCCCGACCCCTCCCTCGGTTCGAGTCCTGCCCCAGACAAAATAAAAAAGGCCGAAGCCTTATTTTATTTGTGCCCAGGGTGGGACTCGAACCCACACGCCCATAAGGACGACAGATCTTAAGTCTGTTGCGTCTGCCATTCCGCCACCCGGGCTTCATTCGTCATTACGAGGTTTAATTTCGAGAACTAAACCGTGGCAATCTAGCCATTAATTTAACCTAAAATATTAAAAAAGGAAAGGTCTTAGACAACTTTTTTGTTTTAAGGTATTATTTACCCAGTTTTTTGAAAGGATGGAAAAATGAAAGAACTTTTGATTACTATTATATTACTCAAAGGAATTTCGGAGTTTCTTTATTTTGGAATGGCTTTATGCGGCATTGTGGCGATTACTCTAATAACCTTTTTAATCTTAGACAGAAAGAAGATGGTGCATAATGAGAACGACGTTTAAAGATATTGTGCAGCACCTAATAGTTAGCATACTCGCAGCTCCCATTACTGCTCTGCTTATTTCATTAGGATTTTGGGTACTTTTGGCAGTGCTGTCTTGGCTAGCTCAATATCCGATGACTTGGATAGTCGGGCAAGAAAGTACGCTGGCTTTTTCTGAGACGGTGGCCACTGATAAGGCCTATGGGATAATTTACGCCTTAGTCGTTACTTTAATTCTAATAGAAGATTTGGTCATGATGGTAATAAGGGATTATATTTTCTTAACTAAATTAAGAATCTATCAAATGGCTCACGAAGGAATTCACGGGGTCTTCTTTGGCAAACTATCGGATGGCTCATAAGGCTTTTTGGAGGGATTTGGAATGTGGAAGAAAAAACTAGTGAAAATAATCGTGCGAGTGTTTTTGATCTTTGTTACGTCTGTGATTTTGACACTACTTGCTATGGCGATTTTATACCACCTAACCAATATTGGGACGTGGACGCCAAAAGATAATCCCCTGCACCGGCACTTTGTGAATTTCAAAATTATTTTGCTGACTCTGCACTCGATTAAACTAATCTATTGGTACATGGTCGGCTTACTGACGCTCGAAAGTATTCTTGTGTTAATTTTCAAAAAGCCGATTTTAATTATTACTGACACTGCAGCATTTGCAGGACTGGAAAACGGAATACTGGAAGAAATTCTAGCCTTATTCAGATTGGAGGAAAAAGATGATTGAGGTGATGGTGATTTCGAGAGATATTGAGATGATCTTACCTTATGAATGTTTTGTTGGGATGATAATTATTAACGACCGGAAGTACGAATTTAACTTCACTCCCAATAGACCACTCGATGAGATGATGGAGTCTCTGAAAAAAGCGAAGAGGATCGTGAAACGACTTTTCAAAGACGAGGCTTTAACGGTTAGAAATAGCAATGGTGAAAAAATTACACTTGATTGGAAAAAGTTTTGCACATTTTTTCAACTGATATTCAATCAGATCATCCACATGTCGGAAAATCGAATCACTACGTGGGAGAAATTAGTCCAACTACGCCTTCGGAGTGAACAAACTCGTGTGTATCATTTTTAAAAACCGCCCATTGGCGGTTTTTTTATTACTAGATTGTCATCCCCGATTAGCACTCTAGGATAACAGGCGGGGACTACTCCACCCCCTCTTCTTTTTCTTCTGGGATTACTTCGTACATTAGAGCTCTTTCAATTTCGGCGGCGTGGGCCATGCCGTGGTCTAAGCTAAATTGCAGCTTAGGAAATCTTTTGATATTTACTATTCTAATTAATTTATAGGCAAAGCCGGGGGCTTTCTTATTTAATAAAGTGACAATTTCCTCCCCTTTTGCTTCGGGAATCACGCTAATGCCAATTTCTGCAATCTCGGTGTCGGGATTAATCTCGCAGTAAGTAATAGTGGCTAAAGCACCGTCAAACTCTACCTCACGTAATAATAAATTATTTAATTCTTGGATGATTAAGCTGCTAAGTCGCTGATTCCTAAAAGTCTTCATAAGAAATTAAATGATCCCCCTCCTTCAAGTCTACACTAGTTGAAAAAAGCATCCCACACTCTTTATCTTTTTCTACCCTGTGCACATCCTGCTTATTTCTCTGTAAGTTAATAATCTTACCGGTACCAATTTCTTTATCGTCTCGAGTCACGCCATAAGTCGCATTGTTAGTAATCTCACCCATGACTACCTTGCCGCCCAAAACTACCTTACCAGAACCTTTTTTACCAAAGACTGCGAGCACTTCGAGGTCGGCGATCGGGATTTTCTTTTTAAAATTATCGAGCCAAGTTTGGAGCTCCTCAATTAAATGATAAACAATATCAGAGGTGAAAATACGGAGCTTGTGGTCGTTTAAATAATTCTTAACGATCGATTCAGCTATTTTTGAAAGCTCCACTTTAAAGCCGATAATGACGGAATTGGTGGTCATCGCGAGCTTAATATTACTATCGGTAATATCGCCCACCGATTTTTCGATGACTTCTAAATGATAATTTTCAGGTAACTTAATATTTTTAATTAAGGCCTCAAGCGCATCAAGCGAACCGCTGTCGGCCGCTTTCAAAACTAAATTAATGACATTCTCTTTCACTTCACGCTTAATAAGAAGATTTTGTAGTTCTTCTTTTTTAGAATGAGGCTTGCCACCTACTAGGAACATTTCGCCGGCTTCTGGCAAAGCATTAAAGCCACTTAAGACTACCGGTGAAGATGGCTCCGCCTCCTTCACTCTTTTGCCTAAAAAGTTTTCGATGGCCCGAATTTTGATGGTAGTTGTGCCGGCGGCGGCTTCGTCGCCCACTTTCAAAGTGCCGTTTTGCAAGACAATAGTAGCCGTGATCCCCTTTTGATTATCCATCCTAGACTCTAAAACTACGCCTTCGGCGGGCGCTTTTTCATCAAATTTTAAATCTAAAAGCTCAGCTTGGAGCAAGACGTGATCTAAAAGCTCCTTAACCCCCTCACCCGTCTTTGAGGAGACACCAACAAAGCTCACATCACCCCCGTAGCCCTCTAAAAATAGGCCTTCCTTAGATAAGTCAGCCTGAACACGCATTAAATCCGAGTTTGGCTTATCCATCTTCGTAATAGCCACCACAAACGGAATTTTAGTGTCATTGATAATCTTAATGACGTCTCGAGTTTGAGGCTTTACCCCCTCTTCGCCAGCCACTACCAAAATCGCAATGTCGGCTGCTTTAGTGCCGCGAGCGCGCATTTCCACAAAAGCCTCGTGACCTGGAGTGTCGATAAAGGTAATTTGCTCATTATTATGAGAAATTTCGTAAGCACCTACCGCCTGCGTAATGCCGCCAGCCTCTTTTCCAGCCACATTGGTTTTCTTAATATAATCCAGCAAGCTGGTTTTTCCATGGTCAACATGACCCATAACAACGACGATTGGTGGACGCTTCATAGTTTGTATAATTTATCATAAAAATTAGAGGTTGGCAATCACTAAACCCCTGACATTTCCATCTCCATGTCATACCGGAATGAAATGATGGTATCTGACGTATTAGAAACGCAGATCCCGTCGCAAAACTCCGGGATGACAAAAAAGGAATAAAAAATCGCCTCTTTGGGCGATTTAAAAAACTCGGATCTCACTCCGGATCAGGACGATTATGACTCTTCTCTTGATTAATGGTGTAAATGCCACCACTCCAAAAACAACCCTGAACAAAGCCAAGCCAACGGAAAACCTTTTCCATTCGGCTAGCCCTAGCAAACTCCACCATCTCATCCAGCATGCCGTGGCAATGAGCTAACGCAATTAATCTATCCCCTTCTTGCGTTGGGTCTAGTAAAACATCATGATCAGCTCTAATCTGAGGAATTTGTAGCTCTCTAAATCTAATTCGATAAGTTTCCAAAACTTCTAAAACTTTGTCTTTCGTCATGAGACGGCTCCCCTTTTTGTCAAAACTAAAACTACCTAAAAATTAACAGAGCGTTAACTATAAATCAACGTAAGGTTAGTGGGATTGCCCTGCCTCGGCTTTCTTCCCGCCCGCAGGAGGGGTCTAGGAAGGAATGTGGGCGGGGTTTTGAACACCTCCTTCTTCGCTTCCGAATTTCGTAATTTGCAAAACAAAATGCGCCAACGAAATTTAAAAATTATTTTTCATAATCTGTTAATGGTACTTGAAGGAAAGTTAGCACCTTTTCAGTATTTGGGAAAATTAAGTTTTCTGCTTTCAGGTTTTTATAGTGAAAAGAGCTTTCTTCTAAAATTTTAGATAATTCGGTTGAAATACTTGTTAATATTACTTTTTGACCCCTAGACTTACAGATATTTATTATCTCATCTATTGCCTCAATGCCATCCAAATCAAGATAATAAACTTCACGAAAACGAAGTATGATGATTTTATATTTAGTTAAATTTTCCTCAAAGCGTGACAGGTGAGCTTTTGCATTGATATATATTACTCTGCCTTTAAATGAGTACAGAAGAATCCCTGGATTTTCTTTGATCTCTTTTGAATTAGTGTCATCAACCAATACATTTTCTCTCATCTCATAAAGACCTTTTGAGATGCGATTTACACATATGAGTAAAGACATCGCGACACCAAAGAGAATACCAATAATCGGGTCTTCCACTATAACCAAGAAAGCAACGAGTAACGATACAATAAATCCGTCTTTTTGGTATCTATATAACTTGGAAAAATGCTCCTTTTCTACCATCTGAATCGCAACATAGACAAGGATAGACGCAATAACCGCCATTGGGATAAAGCGGAAATAGCCGATAAATAAAAGAGAGATGAGTAATATACCAGCCACATTTATAACACCAGAGACTCTTGAAGTTGCCCCAGACTTTATATTGAGAGAAGTTCTCGCAAGAGCAGCGGTTGCAGGCATACCTCCTGCGAGTCCAGAGGCAATGTTTGCTAAGGAAAGTCCTAGCATTTCTTTTCTTTCATTAAATTTAGTCTTCGTCATAGCATCAGCAATTTTTGCGGAAAGCAAAGTTTCCAAGATGGCAATTAATGCTATAACACCTGCGATGCGCAACATATCAAACGAAAATGACAGAGATGGTAATTGAAATAGGTGGAACTGAATAGTTCCGAATTTATCGCCTAGCGTTTGTACGTCAAAAGGTATTTTTCCAATAGAGGTGAGGTAGCCCAAAAGAATACCGAGCGGAGCCAGAACGATTACCCCAGGCAATTTTGGAAGAAATTTTTTGAAAAGAAGTAGTCCGACGAGAAACGCAATAAAAACAAATGTGGTTGATATCGAGATCTGATTTACATGGCTCAATGACTCTATTAAATTCTTTATAAATGACTCGTGAGTCGGAAGGCTGGTAATTCCAAAAGCTGAGTTAAATTGTCCTAAACCAATAATAAAAGCTACGCCCAAGGTAAACCCGTGAATAACACTCGCCGGAATGAGAATTAAAAAGCGTTCAAATTTGAATAAGTAGGATATGAGGATAATTACTCCTGTGAGAACGGTAATAACAGGAAGCGACCCCACCCCATGAACGATGACATACGAAGCGATAATTCCAGATAATGCACCTGTGGGGCCCACTACATTAAAATTACTTCCGCCAAATAGAGCCGCAAATAAACCAGCCCAAATAGCAGTCACGATACCGATACTAGGCGTCGCATTAGAGGCAACCGCCAAAGCAATTGAAAGCGGCATCGATATGAGGGAAACAGTGATGCCCGCTTTCCAGTTTAATTTTAGAGAATTAAGTATGTTCATAATTGCGGAAAAATACCATGCCAAGGCAATATCTTACGATTTCACAAAAAGTCTAGTTCAATTTTGGCGGAGAGGGTGGGATTCGAACCCACGGGGCATCTTACGACACCACGGTTTAGCAAACCGTTCCTTTAGGCCGCTCAGGCACCTCTCCAAATATACAAGGCATTATATAGGAAAAATTCTAGCAAAACAATGTTTACGTTGTAATAAATCAGCTTTTGTGTGATACTCAGGGAAGTTTACAAGACATGGGAGCTAAGTCGAAGTCTCTTTAAGTAAATTATTTAATACAATTAAATGAACACAGGAACAATTAAAACATTGCGTGGTGATAAGGGATTTGGATTTATTTCTCGCGAAGGCGAGCCAAAGGATCTTTTCTTTCACACTACAGCTTTAAGCGGCGTCACTTTCGAGGAATTGAGAGAGGGCGATGCAGTAACTTTTGAAGTTACTAATGGTGAAAAAGGCCTCGCTGCTACTAACGTAAAGCGAGCTTAATGAGCTAATAAAAAACCAACCATTAAAACCGGTTGGTTTTTTATTAGCTGATTTTTAGGAAAAGTCTAACTAGCTTTAATTCGTCGTAGGAATAGGCTTCACCAAGAAGTTCGCGAACGGGAGCGAGGGCGGTGCCGTTGGTTTTAGCGAAGGCGGCGTTGATGGTTTCGAAACGATTGAGAGGCGGTTTTAAATATTCGATGTCTAAACTGGGGTCGGATTCGATAAGTTTTTCTATGTGGCCGATAATAGTACCTGTGGATAAATTGCGAGTTTTGGCGATTTCTTCTATGGAAAGTTTTTGCAAAACTAAGTTCTTGGTTTCAAAAAAGGTGCCACCCATTAAAACTGGCTCGGGCTCGTAAATTACTTTACTAGGAGCATAAGCGCGAATGACGGTTAAAAACTTTTCACCAAATTGGGCCAGCTTCTGATTGCCGACACCGCTGATTTCTAAAAAGGCGGCTTCGGTTTTGGGTAAATGAGTAGCCATCTCGCGCAGAGTTTTATCACCGAAAATAATATAAGGCGGGACTTTTAAGCGCGTCGCCTCTTCAGTTCTCGCCCCGCGTAATAGTTCGAAAAGATCGGAGTCGTAGTTAGATTTAGCTTTATCCACGAAGATTCCTGCCTCCGCCCGTTCGACAAGCTCAGGGCGAGCAGGAATGACAGAGCGAGAAAAGGAAGTGGCACGGTGAGGGGTGGCAATAGCAAGGTGAACTAAGGGAGCTTGAGGGACGCAGCCGTCGCAGTTGCCGCAATTAACTATTTTATAATCCTCGTTGAAATAGCGGAGTAAAAATTTGCGGCGGCAGGTGGTTAGATTGCCGTAATCTAAAACGTGGTTGAGATTTTCTTCCGCTCGCCGCTTTTCAGCGACATCGCTAATATTGCGAATAAAATAATCGTGCTTGAATTTATCGGCGTAGGAGAAAAATAAAACGCAGCGAGCCGGCAAGCCATCGCGGCCCGCGCGACCAGTTTCCTGATAATAGCCTTCGATCGATTTCGGCAGGCTATGATGAATCACGAGGCGGACATCAGGCTTATCGATACCCATACCAAAGGCGATCGTAGCAGCCATAATATTGACCTCGTCTTTAATAAAGCTCTCCTGATTTTTACTTCTTTGCGCGGCGTCTAAGCCGGCATGATAAGCCGCCGCTTTGTAGCCGCGATCTTTTAAATTACTAACTAACTTTTCCGTGTCGTTCCTAGAGAAACAATAAATAATCACGCTTTTATCTTTGTAATCTTGGAGTAATGCGAGGATGGATTTGAAAGACTCTTTTTTTGGGCGAACTTCGTAGCTCAAATTCGGGCGATTAAAACTAGAAATAAAAGTTTGGGGATTTGTGAGATTGAGCTGCTTCACGATATCCTCCCGGACTTTTTCAGTGGCGGTCGCAGTGAGCGAAATAATTGGAATCTGAGGGAATTTTTGACGGAGGAGTTTTAAATTGCGATATTCGGGGCGGAAATCGTGACCCCACTCGGAAATACAATGAGCTTCGTCGATCGCGATTAAGCTAATTTTCAAAGTGTGTAAAAAATCTTCAAAGCCGAAAGCACTGAGCCTTTCGGGAGCAATATACAAAATCTTCAATTCACCAGCCTTAGCCCGACGCATCACGTTCCCAATTTCATCTTGAGATAAGGTGCTGTTAATTAAATCCGCGGCAATACCATTAACCTGCAGAGCGTCTACCTGATCCTTCATTAAAGAGATGAGCGGCGAGATAACTATCACTACACCCTCCATGATTAATGCTGGAAGCTGGAAGCAAAGGGACTTTCCCCCACCGGTAGGCATCAAAACTACGCAGTCTTTTTTGAGTAATACCTGATTAATAATTTCTTCTTGAAGTGGACGAAATGTTTCGTAACCGAAATGCTTTTTTAATAAATCTTTCATGTGGAGTGGCTAGCAATTTATACTAGCTCGATTATTTTGAATCCGCTTATTATTGACAAAATACTTTAAATGATTTATTTTACTAGCTACTTAAACAGTTCTTTGACTCTAGAAGGAGGTTTTGAAATGCCCAGGGCAAATGGAGCAGCTTTATGGGAAGAATTAGAATTTGAAGAATTTGAGGTGAATTATGATTTGCCAGTAGGGCAACTTTTTGAAAACTTTTTACACGTACCTCCTGAAATCAATCGGGGAATTATTAAATGCGATCAATCTGGAACTCAAAAAGTCGAGTTGGCGGTGTTGAGATTCCTTGAACCTCAGAATACCGACGGCGATCACAACTTTCCGGAAGATTGCGATGCGGCAAATCTTTGGGATCTTTTGGCTTACGCGACAAAACACATGACCTCGATTAATTTCTTGGACTTTGTGAGAGAGCAGTATCTATACGACATCAAGGCGACTCAACAGAGAGCTCAAATATTAGGCAAGGTAATCGATGAGCTGATTAAGGGTGGCGTCTTGGCCTTGGCGGATCACAATGATCCGCTGTCGGTAGTGGCGAATGTTTGTGAGGTTGGTGAAGCCATTGGTCCAGGCTTGAAAGTTTTTGAACCGGGCGAATATCTGACTTGTGAACTTGGTTTCCTTGTGAAGAAAAGAACTCGAAACTAACAAGGGGGGAGAAATGTCGAGCCTAACAAACAAAGCGCCTTGGTATCCGATTGATCCCTTGGGATTTAAAATTGATTATAATACTTCGGCAAGATACGTTTTGAGTTCATCATTTATCAAGATCGCTGGCGAACTTGAGCCTGGTGGAGCGTTTAAGATTGGACAGGCTGAAGAAGGAGTCTTGTCGGTAGTATTGGGGGTCGTGAGATTCATCAATCCCCAATCTTTTGCGTCCTGTATCGAAAAAATGCACGGAGTCTACATGAAGCAGGCGAATATTTGGGAACTTGGCGCTTATTGTAGAATGTTTAAGTCTCCGATAGATGTTAAAACGCCTGAGGGCTGCGGGATCGTTGCCTGTGGCAACCTCTACAATGAAACAGACGGGGTCTATAAAGTACCGATCGCTAAATTTATTTCTGATAATGGCATCGGCAGACGACTAGGTCTTCTAGATGTTGGTAAGAGCGTGATGGGCTGCGGATTAGGCTTCCTAGTCCGAATCCCATGGCTGAACCCTGACGACGAATAAAAGAACGCTGAGTAAACCCCGAGAAATCGGGGTTTTGTTTTTGTTCCAAAACTTGCTCCCGGCCTCTACTAGATTCTAGATACTAGTTCTTTAGATTCTTGAGCCCATTCTCCCCTTTTGTTTTTCCTTTCAAAATCGGTTAGAATAAGGCACCGATGAGCTACTACGCAGCTTCTTTCTATAATAAAATTACGGGTTTCTTAGGGATCAAGCGCGGCATTGAGCGGTTTATTTTGAAGAGTGAAGAACTAGACCTACCCCCAAAACCAAAGATTCTAGACGCCGGATGCGGATTTGGCATCGCCTCTTTCGCCTTTTTAAAAAGATATCCGGATGCGATTATTTACGCTTGCGACGACCGACCGGAAATGCTCCACCTCATTAAAGAAGAGGCACGCCGCTCGAGTTTTAATTTAAATAATTTTCATATTCAAAAAGTCCGGCTCGATAATTTAGAAAATACTTATCCGGAAAATTATTTTGACTGCGTCATCACCAACGGTTCACTCGAACGATCGGATTACTTCTTCACTCTTCCCATGATCTATAAGGTTCTCAAAAAGCACGGGGTGTATTTAAACTTAGCTTTTAAAGATAATTTTTGGGGAAAACTCATTGGCTTTTTCATAAAAATTAAACCCATTCCCGAGGCAGAGTTGAAAATGGCTTTGAAAGGAGTAGAATTTTTTGATATCAGGAAAGAAAATTTTGGCCTGAGTAGCGTGGCGACGGAATTATCAAGAGTGGCTTTTTTGGGAAATAAGTAAATTCACCCCATTAGATAAGCCAAGTTAACTAAAAATATATGTATACTAAAAAGACCATTAATATTATTAAAATAAGTCCTATTAAAAATATCTAACGGGGTAAATGAAACAAAATAACAAAGAAAAAATTAAAGTGGCTGTAATTGCTGGCGGACCTTCTTCAGAGTATGAAGTGTCTTTAAAGAGTAGCGCGATGGTGGTTAAAAATCTTGATCCTTTGAAATACGAGGTGACGGAAATTGTAGTGAGTAAAAAAGGTAAATGGCCGGTGAAAGTTGAAAGCTTAAAGAAAACAGCTGATTTGGCTTTTATTGCGATGCATGGGGAGTTTGGAGAGGATGGCCAGATTCAAAAAATATTAGAAAAAAATAAAATTCCTTACACTGGCTCTAATGCCAAAACTTCGGCTTTAACAATTGATAAAATTAAAACGGCTACCAAATTAAAAACAGCTGGCGTACTAGCGCCAACACATTTGGTTTTTAAGAGTGGTGCGACGGCGGATTTGAAGAAGATTACGAAGCTAGGGAGTAAATGGGTAGTGAAGCCGGTAAATGGCGGCTCATCGATTGGCACGACGATTGTGAGCGAAGTTAAAGAAATAGGTAAAGCTTTAAAGTTGGCTTTTAAATTTGAAAATCAGGCGATGATTCAACCTTTTATTGCTGGCCGAGAACTAACTTGTGGTGTGGTGGAAAAGGGTAAAAAAATCATTCCCCTACCGCCGACCGAGATCATTCCTTTGGTCTCAGACTTTTTTAACTATGAGGCAAAATATCAGGTGGGTGGTTCACGAGAAGTAACCCCCCCAGAAAATCTTGATGCGAAGATTATTAAAAAGATTCAGACTTTGGCTTTAAAAGTTTATAAGGTTTTGGGCGCGAGACATTATGCTCGAGTAGATTTTATTTTAGATAAAGAAAATCGCCTTTGGGTTTTAGAAATTAATACCCTACCTGGGATGACCGAAACTAGCCTCTTACCACAAGCCGCGAAAGTGGCTGGCTTTAGCTTCAGTGAATTACTTGATATGATTATTAGTAATGCGAGAAGTGGTGTGGGAAATAAAGGAATTCGAAGAAAAATCTAAGAATGAAGTTTGGTACGCCTGCTTTTTTGGAGTAATTTTGATTTGCTTGGTTTTTGCACTCTATCAAGCTAATTTTTTATTTGTGATCTTGATCATTTTGGCCGGTGGCTTGGTTTATGCGTTTGGCCACAGGAAACCGATTGATTTGCAATGTGTTTTAAATGAAAGTGGCATTGTGATTAATGGCTCAAGCTCAAAAATGTATGAATTTGAAGGCTTTCACTTGGGGCATCATTTACTTGCTTTAAAAACCAAAAAAGGCTTAAATAACTACCTGTTGGTGCGCGTCCCAAGTGATAAAAACGCTGAAATTAGAGATATCTTAAAAGCTGAGTTACCCGAGGCTCACTACGAACCAGGTATTATTGAGCTTTTGTATCACTGGCTGCACCACTGAAACCAGAATCTAGAAGCTGGAGACTAGAATTTAGTAGAGGAAGGCTCGGGTATTTTATTATAATAAAATCATTACTACTTCTAGATTCTAGATACTAAATTCTAGCTTCTACCACGCCCCCTAAGCACTCATAGTTTAATGGATAGAACGTGGGATTGCGGATCCCATGATCGAGGTTCGATTCCTCGTGAGTGCACATATTCTAAAAAACCGGTTTTATGCCGGTTTTTTAGAATATGTGCATGAATGAGGCAAGCGAACAGTGCAAGCAAATTTTATTTATCTAAATCCTTTAAGAAACTGCAGAAACTCTTGTTGGTATCTTGGTTGTATGGGAGGCAGGCGCTCAAACTACTCGAGAAAAGCTTTCTATCACCAACACAATGAACTCTTTTAGATAAATAGGTGTTCCTAGAAGAAGTGTAGCCAGCGCCCACGATCTCGGTGCAACAACCTAGTTCTGAAAAATCAAAGTTATTACAAGCGGCTAAAGATTGATTACGGGAAGAGTTTTGAGGAATGCGAAAAACCGTCTGGCCGCGGCCACTAAAACAATAACTAGAATTTATAAGATTGCTCGTCTCTCTCACCAAAACTCGATTACTCCTATTAGTGTAATCTCTAAGGCAAAATTCGATTTTGGTCACATCGTCTGGAATGAGTTCGGTTCTGAAAGTCCAATTGCCTTCGGTTAAAGCGTTCGATGTATTACCAGCCAAATCTATGACAAAGTTATCTCCGAAAGATAAATAATAAGTGGATTCCTTATAAAAAGGATTGTGTTTAAAGCTTAAATTATTTTTGAAAAGTCTGACATCAGAAGAATTAATTGAAATAGTCTGAAAAAGCGAACCGTCACCGTTGTTAATAGTTAAATCACCCTCGCCCTTAATAACCTCCTCATTAAAACCGAGGCTCAAAGGAAGATCATCCACTGGAACATAGCCGCTACCATTACCTGGATTAAGAGCGTTAACTTTAGGCTTGGTGCTATCGGTCTTGAAATAAAAATCCCCCTCATTGAGATCACTCGAATCATTGCCTGTGTAGTCCTTAATAAAACCAGCCGGGAAATAAACTACGTATTCTGAAATGCCCTTAAGTGATTGAGGCTTAACAGTTAAAATATTTTCTTTAATAGATACCTCACTAACTGGAATTACTTCCTCTACTATATTGGAAGTAAGATTTTTAATACTTAGATCCCCTGTTCCGGCCTTAATCTTTTTGGAAAATTCGATAGAAATTTCGGCGTCGATTGCCGCTTCGCTTTTAGGAAGAGTGTTTACAATAACTGGCACCTCATCAAAATGAGGGTCAAGCATTTTACAAAGTGGCTTATTAAAAGGCTTTACGCAGCTTTCAATATTAACGCTAAAATCACCAAAACCGCAGGAATCGCCGGAGACGAAAGTGTGGTTGAAAAGACCAAGAGTGGCGCAGCAAAGATAAGCCGAATAATTACGACAAGCATTGCGATCAGCCGTCTTATTACTTTGATTAATAATGCTCACGCCGATTTGAGTATTTTCTTCGGCGCAATACTCGTCAATCATTTTACTTTTTGCGCCTACTTCGACATTACTAAACTGTTTGGAAGTATCAATGCGGCAATATTCAAAAAAATTTTGATTGTCGACTATCTTGCCCGCTTCAATGTCTGAGCAAAATTGGTTGTTATTCAAACAACTTCGGACTGGTACTCTAGCACCAGCGGCACACACTGGGTCTGACTGCAAAGCAAGATAATCCCTGTCTTTACAGCAAATATAGTCATTGTAAGAAGGGCAAAGCCCGGGATCATCGACAGCTTGCAGGTGCGTATTCCCCCTACCACACACCGTCTTATCAATTTCCGTATCACTAATTAAATAATTTTTTTGTAAGACTAGGTCGGCGACGCAAACATCGGCTGCTAAAACAAACTTACTAAAAGTAAGAATGGTAATTAAACAAAGTAATATTGGAAATAATCTTTTGAAATTAATAACCATAATATTGAGCTACCGATAAAGCATTTAGTCGACCTAAAAGCATGTTGGCTCTGACGATGATTGATTGAGCTGCTGGATTTGTGCTGGTCGCCTCTGAAGTAATAAATATTTCTATCCCCTGCTTTAGTTGATTTATTCTATCACTAAGATCGGGGCAAGAGTTAGTATGGGTGGTGGGAGCACTTAAGTTAAAATATGGTGGATTAATAATCGGTGCCACATCCATTGTATTAGCTGGAGTTGGGATGGGCTGATTTTCTACTGGTATTTCTGGATTTATGGGGTCACCATCCCTCTCCTCATCAACAGTCACCATAATCACCGGTGGTTTGTAGACACAAGATAAGCCGTAATGACAGCCGACCATAATATCCTCGTCTAAATATTTATCATTCCTCTTATAAAAAATATCTTCGCAATTAGCATTCAAAGCTTCAGGCTGATCCCAGAAATAACCCTTACCCGAACAATCAAAGGCCGGGACGTCTGAAGTCGTATCCGCTTTTTGATAAGGATCAGAATAACGAAAACCAGATTGACAGGTGGACTCGGTAAGCCCCCTACTAACGCCTTCTGGACTATCTTTTTCGATCCACTGGCAACCGTAGTTACCACAGAGACCCTTTCTTTCATCTACTGCGCTCCAAGAATTAACCCCTCCGCAGGCCATCTGACGATCATACTTATTCTTAGCAAGGCATTTATCTTGCGCTGGCCAACCCACGAGCGCTAGAAACTTATCATTAGCATCGAAGAAGCGGCAAACCTTGGCTTTGTTGCAAGCGGCTAATTTAGCATCCGGATCATCTAGGTTATCCGCCACCTGGCAAAGCTCATAGGGAATATGACGAGCGAAACACTTAGACTGATAATTAGAATCTTTGAGATTAGAGTCGCCCCACTCACAAAGAATACTTCGCCTGTCGCATTCTGCCTTGGGGTCGGTAAATTTCTGTTTATTATTATAAGAGTCACATAACTCCTTAACCTCGTAAGAATGAAGAGTGCCATTACACTTATTTTTTTCACCCTTCACGGTACATTTACTACCGAAACCATTACCAAGCACAAAACCCTCTTCTATTTTTTCGGTGACAGGATTTAAAGATCTAGATTCGCCAAAACAAGCTTTGCCAGTCTGATCCAATGTAGAAGGAAGGTCGAGCCTAGTATCTATCTGCCATTGTCCAATGGTGTCAGCCTCGGTACCATTTTCTAAATAAATGCCGTCGTGCGTATGACAAAGATTAGTCCCAAAGTCAGCAACTTCATCCTTACTCAAATAAGCAAAAGATGTTGCTGGAATAAAAATAATAAAGAATGGAATTATTTTTAGAAAATTCTTAATCATAACTAAGGTTGAGTTGGGTTAACTGGGTAATAATTATAGGTGGGAGTAGAATAGTTCGTAGGATAAATAGGAGTTGTCGGCATGTAGGTAGGATAAGTTTGAGATGTGGGAATAAGAGGCTCGACTGGCATAGTTGGGGTATAAACTGGGCTACTAGGTATAGTTGGGGTTGTCGGCATCGTCATTGGATAATTAGCCGAACTGGTTGGAATAATATTAGGCATTGTAGGTGGTATATAATCGGGCATTGAGCTGGCTTCATTCTTTAAGACCTCGAGCTCTGCAGCGATGATGTTGAGTTCTGACTCCCCCACGCACACGCCAGCACTTGCCTTCGAATTTTTCTGATTATTAGGAATATTAAAAACTAATGCTAAGAGCAAAAAAGTACTGCCAGTTAAAATAAATAAAACTTTTTTACCACTATATTGTTCCATGCAAGATGTATTTATTAATCTTAACAAATATTGATTAATGTGTAACGTAACCACCCGTCATCTCGAGCCTCAATTCCGAGAATTGAGGCGAGGAGATCTAGGGTAGCAGCCCGCATACTAACGGTATCCCGCTGACGCTAGACCTTCTCCTTCGACTACGCTCAGGACAAGTCGCTCGCAGTAGACTCACTCGAGGTGAGAGATGGCTTTTTCATTTTAAAAGTGAGATTATTTGACATTTTCTTAAAATACATTATAATATTGAAGAATTTGGCGGAGTAAAAAACCGCTAAAAGTCCTTTGAAAATGAAGGGATTTCTGGTTTCTATCACTTTAATTTGGTTTCCCACGAGGAAACCTAGGAAGGAATGCGGCAATGCACGAGCCTACTTTTAAAGCAAAGATTTGGGGTTGCAGAGGAAGTTTTCCGAATGAACCCGAGAGATTTTTAACGAGATTTCAAAGACTACTCAAAGCTTTAGATTCAGATCAAATCGCAATGATCCAAGCAATGAATGATCCGATGGCCGGTGCTGGTGGTCCTACATTAGAAGAAATGCTGTCTAGCTTTTTGAGAGATAGCGAGCAGCCGAATCATCATCTCTACCTTGAACGCGGCTCTCATACGACCTGCATCGAGGTGCAATGTGGCGAAAAAACTTATGTCATCGACATGGGTAGCGGCTGTATTGCCCTTGGTAAAAAATTAGTTGGTGCGCAACTCGCTAAAGAGAAATGTGATGGCGGGGGTTACGGAAGTACTTTGGAATTTACGATTTTAGGCACTCATGTGCATTTGGATCACCTAGCTCATGGAGCGCCATTCTTTGCACCACTCTTTATCCCCAACGAAGTTTTGAAGTGCGACATTAAAATGTTTGGCGGGGTGGATTGGTGGGATGGCATGGGTGGAGCAATGGCGAATACCATCGAGCCGCCTTACTTCCCTCTATCGATGGATGAAGTGAAAAAGTTTAAGAGTATTAATGCTCAAACAGTTCATGACGGCTTCCAAATTATTGACCAGGATAAACAAGGGTATGAAATCAAGATTACGGCTATGAAGCAGAAGCATCCCCAAGAAACATATGGCTGGCGAATTGAATATCGAGGCAAGGTCTTCGTCTTTGGTGGCGATAACGAGCCTTTCCCAGGCTTCGAAATCGCCTGTGATCCAAAACTGGTGAAGCTCTGTAAAGACGCCGATGTGGTTGTGAATGATTGTCAGTATTCTTTTGGTCAGTATCTTGGCCTTGAAAGAGATAAGATCAGTCGACGAGATTGGGGTCACTCCTTCCCAGAAGCAAATGCGGCGCTCGTAAATCAGGCGGGTGTCAAAGGGATGTTCGTAACAACGCATCATGATCCGAATGCGGAAACTGGGTGGGTTGAAGTTTTAGCTCGTCAGGTTGCTGAAAAGGTACCGGCAAAAGTTTTGGTCGTCGCCGCCTTCGAAGGCTTTGAAATTGATTTGCTTGATTTGAACAAAGCGAGACAATACGCCGTTGTCGTTTAATAAGTAAGTTTATAAAATAACCCCGGAAACGGGGTTTTTGCTTGCAGTGAGCGGAGTCGAATGGATTTTTTTACAAAGATGTGGCAAAATCAAACTTCAAAAGCGTGTGAACGGTAAGGCAATCGTACGGGTCTAAAAGACTTACGAGGAGGATTCAATACCTCTAACCGGCTCTACGAGGAACTTAGCTCTGAGTATTCCCAGTGGTATTTGTGCGCTGGATAGGTGGGAGACGTAGATATCTTATCCGCCAGGATGAGAAGGAGTCACCCTTGAAATACCACCCTCTGCTAAGTTGACCCCGACAGAATTTTCTGTGTGGCTTAGCCAGCAGAAACCTTCGGCCTCAAGAGTTACACGGCTTTGGGGGCGAGTCGCAAGACCGCCCCTTTTTATTTTTCATCATCACCATTACTTAAACACCACAGTGCTGCGCCCTCTGAAGCCTTTGGCGAAGAATAGGGAAACGGGAATCTACACGAAGCTTGAAAATAACTAATTATCCCTAATTAAACGAAGATTCCCGCTTTCGCGGGAATGACAACTTATTTTGTGCTTCGTGGCTTTTACGCCATCTCCTCTTTATCTTCAAAATCACTCTCTACAAAAATTCTGTCTAAGCCATTGTTTTTAAATTCTGAAGAATAAGTATCTTGTAACTTGAAAAGGCGGGAAAGTTTTTCGGGGTCACTCATCGCTTTCAAAACCTTACGCTGGTGAATGCGCAACAAATCTCTTTGAGCGAGTTTGCGACTCAATGATTCCCAAAAAATT
>CAYHSQ010000004.1:0-22662 GCA_964359365.1 uncultured Candidatus Saccharibacteria bacterium
AGTAAAAAAGAGGTTAAAGAAAATAATACTGAAGAATATTTGTAGAAATAAAAAAACGACTCCCCTTCGGCAAGCTCAGCGCAAGCCGGATGGGGGTCGTTTTGATTTGTGAAAACTTTCATTCTTCAACTTGAGCATTGACCCAGGCGAGAACTTCTATTGCAACCTTGCCGCCTGCCGTTCCCTCAAATTGAGATGGGGCTGAATTTTGATCTGACTCACTGGGAAGGCGATAGCAGACAAAGCCCTCGATCCATTCAGAATCAACACCAAGCAACTCTCTAACATCGCTATAAAATAACTGATTGCGCTTAGTCATATTCACAAGGACTGCACCCAGAGGGCAACACTCGTCGGTAATTAAACGATACTTATCGCCAATATTCTCAGCATAGACACCAGTCGACACATCTCCGAAACTTTGGCATTTAGGAATCCTTGCACTTAACTTCTTAACTGCTTCGCAAGCAGCGATAATTCTTTCGGCTAATGCACTTGGCATTTTCTGCTCCTTTCATGCGGCTTGAGAGTTGACCCAGGTAAGGACTTCAAGGGCGACTGACCAGCCGGCTTGGAAATCCACTTGTTCCCACGTTGAGAAATCCCTATCCGAACTATCTTTTTTAGGGTTAGCCCTAATAAATCCACGCACCCAGTCTTCAGTAACGCCAAGGGCGCTTACCACATTTTCGATAAAGTAATTTGGTAATTCGTGAATGTTCTTTCTACCCAAGAGAACAGCTCCTAGGGGACAGCAGGCTCCACCACTCCGTCGGAAAAAACCTTGTTCCGAAAAAACTCCCCAGGCTAAGTCTCCAAGACATTCACCTTTAGGAATTTTTGCTCCTTGTTCTGCAGCTGCTTCGCAAGCAATGATGATTGTTTCGGCTAATGCACTTGGCATGGCTAAGCTCCTTTTTGTTGGGAATTGACCCACTTGAGAACTTCGAGACCGACTGCCCAGCCTTCTTTAAAATGATCTGAAACATTATCACCGAAAAAACCTTCCTCTGAGGCATATAGAATACCGTTGATCGTGGCGGCATCTACCCCTAAAAGGCCTGCTACACTATTAGGAAATTTTGTTGGATCGCCTGCCTTATTTCCTAAGAGAACCGCGCCAAGCGGGCAACAGACCGTATCAATAAGCTCATATACCTCCGAAGTACTATTCATAGAAATTCCCCATGATATCTCCATGAGGCTATCGCAACTTGGAATTATGGCACCGGCAGCCTTAGCTTCAAGGCAAGCCTCAATAATTCTTTGGGCTAACGCACTTCTCATGACACAACTCCTTCCTGTTGGGAGTTAACCCAAGCGAGAACTTTGAGACCAACCTCCCAGCCTTTCTGAAACGAACCTTCGTTATCATCGGTGGCTGGGGTAAAACCTGAGATTCCATGATTGTTTGCCTGAAAGAAACCCTTTATCCAAAGATCATTAACCCCTAAAAGACTCTTAGCGTGGGCTTTAAGTGAGTTATGAATATCAATGCATTTTTCCGACCAAGGCTTCAGGGTTGCGCCATCTTCGTCTTCCGTAGAAGCCTGACTAACGGTCTGGCACAAAAGAAAAGCTCCTAGCGGACAACAGCACCTATTGGCGCAAAGAATGAAATTTTCTCCAACCTGATAGACACCCCACAACAACTCCCCGAGTCTACGACAGTGATGTATGATCACATGTTTTTCTGATTTTGCCTGTGTGCAAAAATGAATGATTCTTTCGGCTAATACACTAGGCATTGTCTAGCTCCTTTTTCTGGGGTTGATTGTTGGCGATAAATAACCGATCGAACTTTGAGACCGGCCTTGAAACCACTGATGAATTCTCGGCTAAAATAATGATTAGGCTTCTTTGGTAGAGAAATCTTATCCGAAGCTTTTAAGAAACCCCTGACCCATTGGTGGCCCACCACTAGAATCCTTGCGGCATCCCAGCAAATATAGTCCATTTGATCAGAAATACGTTTCCTACCCAAAACAAGGGCGCCTAACGGACAAATTATTTCTCTATCGGAGACATAAACCTCTCCCACATGAGCGGCGACTCCAGCCTCTAAATCATCAAAATTTTCATAAAAAGGAATTTCTAGTCCTTTTTTCGTAGCTCGGTTGCAAGCATTAATAATTCTTTTTACTCGTGAAATCTGCATGATTTTTCTCCTTTTTGAGCTTTTAATTGGAAAAGGGCTATTTTTTTGACCGATTAAGGTCTTTATTTCTAACTTTAATGTTATATCATTTAATTAGAGTAAAGTCAAATAAACTAAGGATTCCTAAGCTTGAAGTAGATTGCCACGGGATTTTTGTGATTAATTTTTACAAAATTAAACAAAACTAACCTCGCAATGACGGATGGGAAGTGTGTGACAACCTATTTTTTTTCTGATAGAATGAAGCGAAATTAATTATAAAAACCGGGTCGAACCGGAAAAATCCCTAAAATTGTCATTCGTACGAAAACAAGAGTTTGGTAGCTAGTAACTATTAGATTCCTGCCTTCGCAGGAATGACATACGTGGGAATAAGAAGCACAAATCCCGTCGCTAAGGCTCCGGGATGACAAAATAAAAAATAAAATGGATTTTAATAAAAAAACGTTTGAGACGGAGGTGGGGGGAAGAAAGTTAAGCTTTGAGGTGTCAGATTTGGCACTACAGGCTAATGGGGCGGTGATTGCTAAGTATGGCGAAACAGTGATTTTGGCGACGGTGGTGATGGGTAAAGAAGATATGGATCGCGATTATTTACCACTCATCGTGGACTTTGAAGGGAAAAATTATGCTTACGGCCGAATTTTGGGTGGGAAATATCAGAAGAGAGAAGGAAAGGCGACGGATGACGCGGTGTTATCTGGCCGCATGATCGATAGAACAATTCGTCCATTATTTAATCAGGGAATTAGGAGAGAAATTCAGTTGATTGTGACGACATTGGCAATTGACCCAGATTGCAGTCCGGTTTTTACGGCACTCGCCGCGGCTTCGCTCGCATTTACGATTTCAGACGTACCGTTCAACGGGCCGGCGGCTGGTGTAAATATTGGCTTAACCAAACAAGGTTTGCTCGTAAATCCTAAACCAGCAGATTTGGAACATGGGTTTGATTTTATGTCTTTTTCCTCCGGGCCTAAGGGGAAAATTAATATGATCGAAGTGGAAGGAGTTGAAGCTTCTGAGGCGGATATTTTAGCCGGCTTTAAATTAGCCCAAAAGGAAATTGATGCTTTGGTGGAATTTCAAGAAAAGATTCAAAAAGAGGTTGGTAAACCAAAAGCAGAATTAAAAATCTTTGGCGTAGAAAAAGAAATTGAAGCAGTTTTGAGCAAGGTAGCCACTCCAGAAAAATTAGAAGGGGCTTTGTTTAATGCGGATAAGGCGGTTTGTGAGACGAAAATGAAAGCCTTAATGGAAGAGGTGGTGGAATTATTTAAAGCCGAAGGGAAGGAAGAGGAAATTCCAAAGGCGATGTTCGCCCTAGAAATGATGCTCGATTGGGTAGTGCATGAAAAGGCGATTCGCGAGGAAAAGCGCCAGGATGGCCGCAAAATGACCGAAATTAGGCCACTTTATGGCCAAGTCGGCTTATTTGAGAGGAATCATGGCTCGGCTTTGTTTGCCCGAGGGACAACTCAATCTTTAGCAATTACTACCTTAGGTTCACCAGAAGATGAACAGGCGATGGATGGAGAAATGTCGCCAGCAAAAAGATTTATGCTGCATTATAACTTCCCACCTTATGCGACTGGTGAAACTGGTAAAATGCGGGGGCCGGGCAGAAGAGAGATTGGCCACGGCGCTTTGGCAGAAAAGGCTTTAAAAAATATGATTCCAAGTAAGGAGGTATTTCCTTATGTAGTGCGCGTAGTTTCAGAAATCGTGTCCTCAAATGGTTCTTCCTCGATGGCTTCGGTGTGTGGTGCGACTTTGTCTTTGATGGATGCGGGTGTGCCAATTAAAAAGCCGGTGGCCGGGATTGCGATGGGCTTAATGAGTAATGAAAAAGGTGAGTACAAGGTGTTAACCGACATTGCGGGCGCCGAAGATCATTATGGAGATATGGATTTCAAGGTGGCGGGAACAACCGAGGGAGTAACAGCGGTGCAACTTGATACGAAAATTAATGGCTTAACTTTTCCAATGATCTCAGATACGATGGCCGCGGCAAAAGTGGCACGTTTGCAGATTTTAGATTTTATTAAGAATGTTATTCCAGCTCCAAGAGAAGAGACTTCAAAATATGCGCCGGCAATTTTAATGACAATGATTGATCCAGATAAGATTGGACTTGTGGTGGGTTCGGGTGGCAAAACTATTAATGCGATTGTCGCTGACACTGGGGCTTATAACATTGATATCGGCCAGAATGGGCAGATCTTTATTACTGCGCCAAATAAAGTGGCGGGCAATGCAGCCTTAGAAAGAATAGCGAGTATTACCAAAGATTATAGTGTGGGAGATATTGTTTCTGGGAAAATCGTGAAACTTTTGGAATTTGGAGCGATTTTAGAATTTGATAATGATAAGGATGGCATGATCCATGTTTCGGAATTGAAAAAAGGCTTTGTAAAAAAAGTGGATGAGGTAGTGAAACTAGGGGATTTTGTCCAAGCAAAGATTATTAGAATGGAAAATGGGAAGTTTTCGCTTTCCATGAAAGCTTTGGAAAAATAATCAGGGGAATAATTATAATTTGAGAATTAGAAATTAAGATAATTAAAAAATCCGCCAATGTGGCGGATTTTTTATTGTATAAATAAACAAAAACCCCAGCAGAAGAGTGAAACACTCAAATGCTGGGGTTGATCCTTGAAATCAAAGATGGGTGGACTACTTGGCCCAATCTGGAAGTTCCGAGCCGCGAAAAGCTTCAATGATCTCAGATCTTTGAACAAATACCGGCCTCAGAACCCCAACGCGCATGCAACACTCCTCACAGTCGAGTGGTGTTGCAGTGATCAACTGCCCTTCATGATAGGCTTTTTGACCCTTTCGCTTTGTCTTCCAGCCAATATCTTCCCAGGGAGTAGTTCCCTTACCCGCGAATCTTCCTGGACCACGGGTGCAATTTCCGAAGAAAATTTCTCCTTCAAGTAATTCTGGGTGAATAAAACCAGCCATAATGTTGGGTACCTCTTAGATTTAAAACGTATTTAATTGGGAGAAATGAGACATTCTCACCCCCTTCAATGTACGTCATAATTATACCATAAAATTATATAAAAAGTCAAATAAGGCAATATTAAAGGTTTAAAAACAAGCATATTACTAGTATTTATAAAGTTTTTATTGACAAAATTATGATTATTTATTATCATTTGGCTTAGAAATTTGAAAGTTGGTGAGCGGTTCACCTCTAATTTTCCATACTAGACTCGGACTTTCCTAAGGAGATGGATGATGAGCGATACCTTGAAAGATGCTGGTTGGGTAACAATCGAATTGAAAGGCGATTTTACTTTTGCGGCCTGTGGAGCTCCGGTGGATGTTAAGGCCGCCTTCATGACGGCCTTAAGAAATGAAAGGCCGACATTGAGGGGAGAGCGGGTTCTTACCCTGAAAGACTTAGCGGCTGAAATGTCTAACGACGACATTATTGAAAAGCTTGGAGGAAGAAACGCTGTCGCAATGACCCCTCAAGAGGTTTTAACCTTTCTCGAAAGGGCTAATAAAAACTATCGATACTTGTTTTACGTTGATGGGGTTGGGGATTCTAAAATCTTCATTGCGGTCGACGCTGACTGGCAGAGGGGGAGATGGTCAATCCAAGGATTACCGCTACTCCAAGATAAATGGCCTAAGCAAGTAAGAGTTGTCACAAGAAAAAGGTTTGATGACATTTCTCAAGTCCACAACTTCTTGGAAACAGCCGAACAAAACATCGAGAGACGATATTTGTTTCATGTGAGGAAGGGATCGGATGCAAATCACGAATACCATTCCATGAGCGCTCAATGGGATGGCAAGACCTTTAAAGTTGAGATTGATTAGAACTAATGAAGAAGAAAATAAACTCCCGAAAAGGGAGTTTTTGTTTACTGAGTAATCCCAAACTTAACGCAGATTCCCGTTTTCACGGGAATGACAAAATATAAATTTTGTTTGTTTAAAAACTGATTTTGCTATAATGAAAAATATGGACGAACAAAAGATGGGGAGTGTGGGAAATAATAATATGGGGGGTAATAATGTGCCGCCACCACCAGACCCAAATACAAATATTAATTTAAGGACGATGAATACCGACATTGGCTCGGTGGCTCAAAGTGGTGGGGGATTACCCGAGCCAGAAAGCATCTCTTTTTCGGAGATAGAAAATAATACTCCGAAGGCGATGCCTCAAGCGCCAGAACCGGCGCCGGCTTTTCACGATGATGATTTGCCATACATGGTAAAAGATCGGGCGGTGAGCGGTAGCAGCAGCTGGGTTTTCTGGTTTTTGTTTTTCTTATTATTACTGGCTGGAATTTTTCTCGGATATTTTTACGTGTGGCCACAGTATAAAGATAAGATTCTACCACCTAAGACCGAAGAGGTTGGTCAACCAGCCGTAAACACTCCAGCTGAAACAGCTCAACCAGCAACACCAGCCCAACAGCAACACGTTTCAGCTATTGGCATGAAAGATAATGAGATTGTAAAAGTAGATCTCACTAACTATGACAAGTTACCGCTCTTGGCGATGATTAAAAATCAAAGTAAGAACGTGAATGACAGGATGGTGGAGGTGGCCTTAACAGTTAATGGAGCGCCGGCGGATTTCACAAGCTTCGTTGGTTCGTTAATGGATGACTCGGGGGCCTCAAAAGATTTATTTGATTTCTTGAAGCAAAATTTTGAATCAGATTTTACTTATTACATGCAAAAGGAAAATGGCGTGGTTTGGCCGGGTTATGTTGTGAAACTTAAAGCTGAAGCACAAATCGATCAGGTAAATCTATTGGCGAAATTAGCAGACTTAGAAAAAATAAACCTAAACGATTTATTTATTACAACACCCCAGGGTAAGGCTCAAGGTTTTAGAAGTGGGGCGATTGGGGAGAGATTTAATAGCCGCTACAATCCGTATTCTGTAAAACCGGCTTCGTTTAACTATGGGATGCTCGGAAATTACTTAGTGATCAGCACTACCTACAAAGGAATTTTTGATGCGGCAGGATTATTGAGCTTATAAAATTGAGATGAAAAGAGTTAAGAAAAATCTAGATCATAAAGCTCTTTTCGTGCTGTTAATTTTATGTTTGTTTTTGTTTGCTGCGCTAGTTGATTATGCGGTGATCGAGAAGAAGGTGGAGTTACAAAGGATTGTATTGGGAGAGCAAATGAATACAAAAAGTCCAACTATTATGCCTTTTTACGAAACTATTCCTAGTACGCCGACTAGTAATAGTATTTATAGTAATACACCTAATACTTACACACCCCAACAAACAATGGGGTTGCAAAACCAGAATGCTCAGGTGGTATTAAATAATCAAGCGCCTGAAGAAATTCTAGAAAATCAAAATGCGAACGCGCCGATTGTTAACGTGGTGCCAGTTAATAATCCAGTGCAAAATGCTCCGGTGCAACAGATGCCGGCAGGGAATGATCTGCTTAATGCGATATGTAAAGTTTTTCCGTTTTTATTAATTTGCCAACCCCAACAACCGGTGCAGCCAGTGCAACCGATACAATTACCGCTACCCCAACCACTTCCTAAACCACAGGTGATCGTGCCCATGCTACCAGTAGCGCCAGCGATACCAAATCAACCCCAAAATCAATGCAAAATCATTAAAAAATATTGCATAGGGGATATCTTGGAGTGGGATTATTACAGATTAGATAATAATCAACCACCACAAGAAGTCTTGTGCCAGACACCAAGAGCAGTAGGGAATTGTAACGCTGATCGTACTGGAAAAAGAACTTGTGGGATTGTGACTATTAACGGGAATTCTTCTCCTAGGTGTGTGGATAAATAAGGCGCGAAACACAAATCAAAAAACTCCCCTTGGGGAGTTTTTTGATTGAATATAACGAAGTGTGAAGTATTCCTAGATCGACGTAGATTCCCGTTTTCACGGGAATGACATGCGCGGGGGGTTATTCTTTTTCAACCTCATCGTCCTTCTCGGTGCTTTTATCGGCTTCATCTTTTTTGGGGGCGTTAGGGTCTGTCCAGGTGGCGAAGTCACATTTAGGGTAGGCGCTACAGCCCCAGAAAGGGCGTTTGCCTTTTTTAGTAAATCTTTTAACGATCTCTCCTTCACCGCATTTTTCACATTTTAATTTTTCCCCAGACGCATTTTCGATCGCAAGATTTTTAGCATTTTTACATTTAGGAAAACCACTACAAGCTAAGAACTGACCAAAACGGCCGGTGCGGATTAACATTTTAGCGCCGCATTTTTCGCAAACTTGATCGGTCTCGATCGCGGGTGGTTTTTCTACTTTATAATGCTCGACAGACTTTTCTTTTTCTTCGAGATTTTTTTCGAATGGCTTATAGAAAGCACCGATGATCTTCTCCCAAGATTTTTTACCTTCGGCAATTAAGTCTAAATCTTCTTCCATGGTAGCGGTGAAACCAATATCTACGACTTCGGGAAAATGATCTACTAAAACCTGATTCACTAACTCACCAATTTTAGTAGGGATAAAATTACGCGCCTGTTTTTCCACGTAATCTCTTTTTTGGATGACAGTAATAATGGAAGCGTAGGTAGAAGGACGGCCGATGCCTTTCTCTTCTAAAACTTTTACTAAACTCGCTTCATTATAGCGAGGTGGGGGAAGCGTTTCGTGACCCTCGTCCTTTAAGGATAAAACTTTTAATTCATCTTTTAGACCAAATTCAGGCAAGAGTCTTTCCTCAAACTTTTTAGAAAGAACTTTAAGATAGCCATCAAAAACTAAAGTGGAGCCATTAGCTTTGAAGACGCCGTCGTCTAATTTAAGAAACACGGTTTTAGAATCAAAGACCGCTTTAGGCATTTGGGAAGCGACAAACCTTTGCCAGATTAAACGGTAGAGTTTATTTTCCTGCTCACCCAAGCCCAGTTTATCTGGTTCTTTAAATACATCTGTAGGACGAATGGCTTCGTGCGCTTCTTGAGCACCTTTACTCTTGGTCGTATAAACTTTCGGAGCCTCGGCGGCATATTCTTTACCAAGAGTGTCGGTTAAATATTTGGCGCAGGCACCGAGGGCGTCTTTAGAAAGATTGACTGAGTCGGTACGCATATAGGTAATAAAACCTTTTTCATAAAGGCCTTGGGCGAGCATCATGGTTTTTTTCGAGGTGTAGCCTAAGCGATTGTTGGCGGAAATTTGGAGGGAGCTCGTGGTGAAAGGGGCGTCGGGGTTACGGTTGATACGCTTCTTTTTTAAATCAATGACTTCGGCTGTTTTTGATTTAAAACTGGCTAAGATTTTTTTTGCTTCGGCTTCAGACTTAATCGCAAGCTTATCTAATTTATTACCTTGATAAGAATCGAGCTCGGCTAAAACTTTTTCGCCCTTAAAATCGAATTCGCCGTCAATTAACCAATAAAATTCTGGTTTAAAATTTCTGATCTCAACCTCGCGTTCGCAAATTAAACGCACAGCGACAGACTGCACGCGGCCGGCTGATAAACCGTATTTAACTTTTTTCCAAAGGAAAGGGGAGAGTTTGTAGCCCACTAAACGATCGAGAATACGACGAGCTTGCTGAGCGTCCACTAAATTAACATCAAGCTTTCGAGGGTGATTTAAGGCTTCGTTAATGGCGGTCTTGGTAATTTCGTGGAACACGATGCGCTCGATCGCGTCTTCTTTAATGCCTAAAACATTGGCTAAATGCCAAGCGATAGCCTCTCCTTCGCGGTCTTCATCAGTAGCGAGAATCACACGATCCGCTTTTTTCATCAAACCCTTGAGCTTGGTAATGGTTTTCTTAGCCTTGGTTGGCACTAAGTAATGCGGCGCGTAATTATTTTCTAAATCAACGCCGAGCGTGCTTTTGGGTAGGTCGCGCACATGACCGAAAGAAGACTCGAGCAAAAAATCACTCCCTAAAAAGGAGCTGATAGTTTTCGCTTTAGTGGGGCTTTCTACAATAATAAGAGATTTCATAATAGATAGTACGAGCCATTAGTTTCGCCCACTAAGCCTTTCAAAGTCAAAGCCGAAAGGTTGCGGAGGAGAATCTGAGGCTCTAGTTTAGTTAAGTCTACCAGATTGTCAATTAATTGATTGGATTGGTTCAAAATTTTAACGAGATCTTTTTCTATATCGGTAAGGTCGAGTGGGAGAATAAGATTTTCAGAAGAAGCCTTCTCTAGATTGAAATACTTAATAATATCCTCTGGTTCAGTAATTAAATAAGAGCCCTGTTTAATTAGGGCGTGAGAGCCTAGAAAATTAGGCTGCTTGAGGGCGCCGGGAGCGACAAAGAGGTCTCGGCCAAACTCGATGCAATTATTAGCAGTGCGAAGTGAGCCGGATTCGAGTGGGGCTTCAATAACAATAGTAGCTTTAGCGAGGCCAGCAACAATGCGGTTTCTTTCTAAAAAACGATTGGGGAAGGCGGGAACGCTTAAGGGATATTCGGAAAGGAGGCCGCCGCCTTGAGCGATCATTTGGTTGGCTAGGTTTAGATGAGAGGAAGGATAAACGCCGTCTAAACCTAAAGATAAAACGCCTACGGTTTTGCCGCCGCCTAAAAGCGCACCTTCATGAGCGGCTTTATCTAAACCGAGCGCGAGGCCGGAAACGATTAGGCAATTATAGCTGGCTAACTTTTTAGCGAGCTCGGAAGCGAAGTCTAAACTTAAACGTGAAGCTTTTCTAGTACCAACAATGGCGATGACTAATAAATTATTGAGATTCTTTAGAAAAGATTCGTTGCCTTTGTAATAAAGCCCGAGAGGTTTGGGATTAATTTCTAAAAGCGCTTCTGGAAAAAGAGGATTGGAAGATAAAATAAATCCGACACCAGCCTTATCTAGCTCTAAATAAAGTTTTTCAGGATCTAGGGCACTATTAAGAGCTACAAAAGCGACTTCGTAAGAATCGAAGCGAGCAACATGTTTGTGAATTGTACCTAATTCACCTTGAAAAAATTGATTGATGGCGTTTAAAAAAATGGCTTCGTTCATAGGTGTGATAAAATAGAATTATGCCGGAGCAAAACTTTAAAAGTGTTTTGATAAAAAAAATCGCTTTTTTAGTAGGCTTTATTTTAATCCTTTTAGGACTAAATATTTGGCTTATGGTTAATATCGGTCAGATGACCGATAAAAGTCAACAAATTACAGATGAAATAAACGATAAAAAAGGAAAGGGTGAAGCCACTTCAGTAATTAAGGGGCAACTACCAGAAGCAGAAAGATTAAAAAGTGATCTCGCGGCCAGATTTCCTAAGCGAGAAGATTTAAATCAAATAGCGCTTGATATAAAGAACGAGGCAAAGAAGGTAAATGTGGTGGCAAATGTAATTTATGATAAGAAGGATGTGTCGGAAAGTGATCGGGAGGTGGGTTTTCAAATGTTTTTAGAAGGCGAGTTCAGTGAAGTGTTAGATTTTACAAGATTTATTGAAAATTATCGCTTTATTCCAGATATTAAAGAATATAGCGGGAGTGAAGGGGGAAGTAGATTTAAGATTAAAATTAATGGAAAATTCTATCTTAGGTAAAAAAGAGACTAAATTTAGCGTAATTGGATTGATCTTAGGATTAATCGTAATTGGGTATGTGGTTTTTACTCTAAATTTCTTATCTAATAAGATTGGCTTGATGGGCGATAAAAGCTTGATTAGCCAGCCTAATTTTGTTAAGTTTAAGCTTCAAGAAGCGAAACAGCTTTAGTTTTCGCTTGTAAAAAAGCGCGTGTAGCTCAGTGGTAGAGCGCGTCTCTGATAAAGACGAGGCCGAAAGTCCGATTCTTTCCACGCGCACCGTAATAAAATACCCTAAACTTTAAAGTTTGGGGTATTTTAAACGCTGCTGGCACGTTAATTTCTTTAGAAATTTTACGTGCCGCACAAAAATAAACTAAAAAACACCTCTATTTAGAGCGCGCTCCGAGGGCGCTAGCCCGGTCTTACGCTCCAAATAGAGGTGTTTTTTAGTTTATTTTTATATGGAAGAGCGGGGAAAGAATCGGACTTTCTAAAAGTTAGGGTGGGGGATGGGGAAATGATGTAGATTTTTTTAGGCCTACTTGACTTTTAATATTAAAGTGTGATATTATTAAATTGTTGCCTGCCTTGTGGCAGCGGCACCTCAGAATAACCCATTTGAAAGCTCGAAATGAGGAGTGATACCCATGAGTGGAATTGGTTCATTTTTCACGATTATTGCTTTACTCTGCACATTGATTGGTTTGTACTTAAACATTAAGAGGGATTACAAGAAAGCTTCGCTTACTTGGAACATAGCTACAGCCGCTCTATGGATAACGTTTGTTTCCCTAATAGCAGCAAAGTAGCGGCGAGCGAAGAAGTCGTTCCTGGATGGGTATCTTTTGCCTTGCAGTCCTAACCGAACTCCGGTTGGGACTGTTTTTTTTATTAAAAATGTTGATTTTAAGCCTCTATCTAAGGGGTTGACTTTTATTGGGTTGGCATGCTATAATCTCTTTTGTGTTATAATGTGTGGTTGAGAGAGGGGGTGGAAGTACTCAGACACCCCCTCTCACCAGCCAAGGATGTTCCTTGATTAACCCTCGGTAGATTGGTACAGGCAAAGCCAACTACCCCAACTAAAGAAAGGACTGGTGAACCATGCGACGAACCAACCCCCACGCGAAGACCCATAGCTGAACCTGCTGCGACGGCGAAGCTCCATCAGGGCTGGAGCAAACTGGATCTCTGGCATTAAGTCCAGAGATCAGAGTGGTGAAAGCTTCGCGTATAAGCTTACCAGGCGACACCTGAAAGATGGTGTGAAATGGTGGGCTTATGAAGCTGCTAATGCCTTGACGCTCCGACCAACTTGTTTGGTCGGGGCTGTTTTTTTATTTAAAAAAGCTTAGTTTCATTGGGTTTTGATGGACACCTCCCCTAACCCCTCCTCTGTAAAGGAGGGGAAGAGAAAGTCTTTATTTATACACATTTTAGGGTATTGACAAAAGGGGTGGAAGTGCGGTATAATGGGCATAACCTGAGTGGGGGTATGCTCATAGGGAACGACAGTTCCCGGCGGCCTCACAAGATAGGTGAAAGTAGTCTGTTTTTTGAAAAAGGATACTGCAATGAACCGTTCATCTCAAGTTACTGGTCTTGGTTTGCTTGGTCACCCGATTGGAAGCAATCTGGCGATCGATGGCGACGAAATCGTCGAGCTCGTGGAAGAAGGAACTGGTAACGAGCTCTTGGAACTGGCCGAAGGTGCGGATGAAAATCCGGAATTCACCGATGGCTCCCAAGTGGTCGTGGTCGCCGAAGACAACTCCCGTGGAGAAGTCGACAGCGAAGCGTTCGACGTTCTGGAAGAAGTTGGCGAAGAAGGGGTTCTGGAAACCGCTCTGGAGCCGGAAGATCGATACTTTCTGACTCCGGACGCCTTCACATTCTGGAAAGGTCGCAATGACAAACGGATGGGTCCGGACGGATACATCTCGAGTCTCGATCTCGGCCGAGCCTTCAACTACATGGTTGGTGGCCCCGGCGAAGTGTTGACTGCGATGGAAATTCTGTTTCTCAAGGTCAATGGAGGGGAAGACCCCGGGCCAATCCTCGAGGCATTGATGTCGTCCGTCGAAACGAAGCTCAGCAAGGAGTGGGATCTGACCCAGATTGAGCTCGCGGCGGACGAGGTCTTCAACCGCGGTGGAAATCTGGAAGAGATCTTCGGGAGTCAGCCTGAACCGGTCACGATGGAAAGCATCGAACTGAAACTGCTTCGAGGTGATCCGATCACTCTCGAAGAGCTCAAGGCTCTGGTGTCGCCCGACGGTGACGAAATGGTCACCTGCTACTCCGACGAAATCGAGTTCCTGCCGTTCCGCTCCTTAATGGTGCGGCCGAAGGGGAACGAAGGAGTGGTGACTCGTGATAGTCGTCGACCACTCGCTCGCCCGAATGGGCGGAGCATCTTCGACATCGTCGCCAAGCACGCTGACAGCAACTTGATCGAGCAGGGGAACTACCTCGTGGTTCCAAATTGGGTTCTTGGCAACGGCGATCGCGGCCTCACAAAGATCGCGGTCAGCGGGAACTTGATCTACTGCCAACGGAAGGGCATGCTGAAAGGCTTCGAAGGCGAGCAGTGGTGTTACGACCGGTGGAACTCACCGTGCAACCGAAGCTCATTGAACGCCGCCCGGAGAACGATCCAGGACACGCTCAAATCGAGGTTTGGTCAAGACGAGAAGCTGCCGTTCTGCTACTCAAGTGCGACGGCTGACCACTACCTGAGCTTCAAATCACGTCAGCATGGTGGCCAGAAGAAGAGCAACGACGACGCCCGCCGAGAAAATCTGCAAAAGAAATTCGGTGGTGGCGGAGGTGACAACACCTCTGACCGAGCGCCTCGGAAAGAGCATCGTCTCAGCGATTCGTTCGGTAGTGGCAAGAAAGGCGGCCGCCGCTAGTCAGTTCCAATAATAGCCGGGATCGATAACGAAACCGGCAACATGAAGTGCTGACCTTAGCAGGATAGCGACCAAAGAGTCGCTACTGAAATCTAAGTTATCAGCAAAATCTCCACCTAAGACGTGGAGATTTTTTTATTTATATCATCTCTTATACTCTGTCATTCCCGTGCCGTGCCCTCCGAAGTTTTATACGAAGGATGGGGAAACGGGAATCTGCGTGTATGACTAATGAGCAAAAGGATTGGCGGCACCCAAAACTTCGAAGTGGACGTGGCAGCCGGTGGGGCCGTGGGTGAGGCCAGTGTTACCCATTTCGGCAACTACATTACCTTCCGCGACATGATCGCCAAGAGCCACTAAAATACTTTGAGCGTGAGCGTAACGGGTAATCACACCATTAGGATGCTTGATAGCTACCAAATTACCGTAGCCATGATTATAGCCCTCGGAAGCCTCCACCACCTCGCCTTCATAAACCGCGTAAATTGGCGAACCACAAGCACTCGCAATATCTACCGCATTATTATAATGAAGTTCCCCCCAATTCCAGCCAGCAGCCGGAGCGATAAATTTTAAAGCATTACCTTTAATTTCTTGATTACCTAAATAAGTGAGGTTACTTGGCTTGTAGTTAGGAATCACTACTAACTCACCCGGCTTAACAATTAAATTATATTTCAAAAGCAGTTGAGGAGAGACGCTAAAGTCAGCCGCAACCGAAGTAAGAGTTTCATTAGCCTGTACCTTATAAAGAAGGCCAGAAACTTGCGGAACAATTAATTCTTGGTTGATGGTTAGGGATTCCTGAGGTTTTAAATTAGGATTATTTAAATAAAGAGAGTCTAATGAAATATTAAAAGCGACAGCGATTGATTCGGCGGTATCGCCGGCTTGAATAAGGTAAGTGAGGGGAGTGCGGCGATCGGAAAAATTATTAAAATTGAAGTTAGAGCCCTCGATAAAACCGGCGGCTAAAGATTTATTTTGAAAAGTTTCGTTAGAGCTAGTAAGATTAAGCCCAATAGGGTTCATAGCTGAAACGAAGACCGAGAGACTCGGATCCGTTTCTGGACCGCCTAAGGGACTTAAGGAATCGCTAAAAGAGGCCTCGGAGAAATGGAGCAGATTAAGACAGGAAACCAAGAGGATGGCAGCTACAGGTAGGGTCGATTTACGGCCCAAAACCGCCTTTAACGACTTAATTGTTAGTAATCTATCAATGCAGCCTATACTATCAGAAAAACTCAATAAAAGCCAGCTAGAGGCGGTCTTGCACGAAGCAGGGCCGCTTATGATTATCGCCGGAGCAGGAAGCGGCAAAACTCACACCTTAACTACAAAAATTCGCTATTTGGTAGAAAAGGGGGTTGATCCACAAAGCATCCTTGCGATCACCTTTACGAACAAGGCGGCGAGGGAAATGCGAGAACGCTTGAGTGGCCTAGGGGATAAGATGTGGATAGCCACGTTTCATGCTTTTGGAGCGAGGATTTTGCGAGCAGAAGCTAGGCATTTTGAGAGAGGGCTAGACTTCACAATTTTCGATGACAGCGACCAAGCGAGCCTGATTAAGAAAATTATCAAAAAACTCAACATAGAAAAGAGTGAAAAATACGCGCCGGCGCCGATTAGCTACATGATTTCAAAAGTGAAAAACAGTAATTTGCGGGACGCCGACCCGATAATGGATCAGATTTATAAAGAATACGAAGAAGCGCTGCAGAAAAATAACGCGTTTGATTTTGATGATTTAATTTTGAAGCCGCTTGAAGTATTTCAGAAAGATGAGGTGGTGCTCGAAAAATACCGAAGGAAATTTAAATATGTGTTGGTGGATGAGTTTCAGGACACTTCGAGTACGCAATATAAGCTGGTGAAACTTTTAGCTTTTGAACATCGGAATTTAACGATTGTGGGGGATGATGCGCAGTCGATTTATAGTTGGCGGCACGCGGACTACCGCATCTTTTTAAATTTTGAAAAAGATTGGCCTGAGGCAAAGGTGGTTATTTTAAATGAAAATTACCGTTCGACCTCCACAATCATCGAGGCGGCGGAGGCGGTGATTATGAATAATAAGGAGCAGAAGGTAAAAAATCTTTTTACGAAAAACGATCAGGGAGGCTTTGTGACCGTGATGGCGGCGGAAAGCGAGTATGGAGAAGCTTATTACGTGGTGAGTAAAATTTTAGAGATTGTGCGGGGTGGGGGGAAATTAAAAGATATTGCGATTTTGTATCGTACGAATGCACAGTCCCGAGCAATGGAACAAATTCTCATAAAAAATAGTGTGGCTTATAAGATTTTTGGGGGGATTAAGTTTTATGAGCGTAAGGAAATTAAAGACTTGCTTGCGGGCTTAAGAGTGATGACGAACCATGGCGACGAGCCAGCACGCGATCGATTAGAAAAGGAAATGGGAAAGCGGTTTATGGCAAAAATTTGGCCGGAGCTTTTGGAAACTAAGCCCGATTTATCACCGATAGAATTAATTAATGTTTTGCTACAAAAATTAAATTATATTAGTTATTTGCGAGATAATTATGAGAATTCTGAGGATCGGCTAGATAATGTGAAAGAGCTTTTGAGATTTGCGAAGATTTATAGTGAGCCCGGCATGAGGCAGGCAGTGACCGTTGATCCTGAAACACTCGATGAAATTGATCCGGAAGGCTCGGGGATGAGCGTGAGGGGTGGCACCGCTGCTTTTTTGGAAGAGGTGGCTTTAAATCAGGCTCAGGACGAGGGGTTGAATGGGGTGAATTTAATGACGATTCACTTGGCGAAAGGATTGGAATTTAATTATGTGTTTGTGGTAGGCTGCACGGAAGGAATCCTGCCCCACGAGCGGTCTTACAAGAGTAATGAGGGGATTGCGGAGGAGAGGAGGCTGATGTATGTAGCGATGACGCGAGCAAAAAAGAGCTTGTTTCTAACCTTGCACGAAACCCCTTCAAGATTTTTAAACGAGATTCCTGGAAATTTAGTGGTGGTGGAAGACGGGGGGTATGGGTATAGCCAGAATAAAAACAGAAGAGATTATCGAAGTGACGAAGATGACTTTATTAGTTACGAATAGAAAATATGCCAAGTAGATTAGGACAAAATTTTTTAGTAAATAAGGAGGCGATTAAGAAGATTGTGCAGAAGCTCAAAATCGCTGAGAAGGATTTAGTGGTGGAGATTGGCCCCGGGAAGGGAGCTTTGACATTCCCCTTACTAAAATCAAAGCTCCGAAGCTTAGTGGCGATTGAAAAGGATGCGGAATTAGCCGAGGAATTAATTGCGCTTAAAGAAAAAAGATTAGAGATAATTATTGGCGATGCCCTAGTAGAAATGCCGGCGGTGGCTTCTAGCTTGGGTGGCTTGAAGTATAAATTAATTGGAAATTTGCCGTATTACATTACGGGATATTTTTTTAGGACGCTGGCGGCGCTAGATAATAAGCCCGAATTAGCGGTTTTCATGATTCAAAAGGAGGTGGCACAAAGAATGACAGCCGAAAAAGGAAAAATGAATTTGTTAGCGGCCGCGATGCAGATTTGGGCGGAGATAAAAATTGAAATGACTTTAGGATCGAGAGACTTTAAACCTGAGCCGAAGGTGAGTTCTGCTGTAATTAGCTTAAAACCAAAAGTGGCCACCGGGATAAACTTGGCTCAGTACTACACTTTTATTAAGATTTTATTTAAGCAGCCCAGAAAAACAATTTTAAATAATTTAAGAGCGGCAGGATACGCTAAAGAAATAATTGAAGAAAGAATGAAAGAGATGAAAATCAAAGAAGAAGCGAGAGCGGAAAGCTTGGATTTAGAGACTATTATTAAGCTTTCTCAAAAAAGCTTTGAGGTTAAGGCTTCTCTATAAATTAATTAATACTTATTTTGGAACGCAGCCTAAAAACATAGGGGTGGAGTTCCAGGTGCAGTTATAAAAATTAAACGGATAGGTGAAATGTGTTCCATTACAGCTAGTATTAGTTGCAAAACTGTTACATAAATACTCATACTGATAACCACTCATAGAAACGCAGTCTCCTATTTCGTCTCCAGTGGTATAAGGCCTACATCTACTATCATTCTGACAATCAGCCGCAGTCGTTAATGACATGCAATTAAAAGCGGAGGCGGCTGGTGGAAAAACCGTAGCAGGCATCTGAGTTGGGGTAACAAAGTTGGTCTGAGTGGTGGGTAAGGTGGGATTAATATTTAAAAAATTAAGATTAGGAGAATACTGATTAGTAATAGAACTGGCAGTAGGTGCCGATAGCCCCAAGATATAATTAAGTGATAGTGCAGAAGTCCCATCTCCTCCTATTGGAAGGCCGCCGGTAGCCTGGCTCTCATGAGAATCTAAAGAAACCACAACACCAAGTAATAATAATAAAGCGACACCCCCGATAAAAATATTCATTTTTTCTCTTTCCATAATATTATTATACACAAATAAGAATTTATTATAACTAGATTTTAAAAAATAAGTTATAATAGAAGCATGACTTTGAGGTCATTTTTTGGGCTGATGATTTTTCTCATGGTGGTTTTTGGCGGATTAGTGATTTTTGGAAACTTACAAGAAAAAAATCTACCGAAAATCGAAAAAGCACCCCTTAAGGCGGAAATAAAAACCGTAGCAGAGGCTTTAGTGCCTAAGAAAAAAAATGATGTCTCTGAGAAAATTGCGAAAGGGATTAGTTATAAAATTGCGGAATCAATCAGAAATTTAAATCCTGATGGGCCCGAACAAACAACGGAAGAAGACGGCCAAACTAATGAAACGATTAAGGCTCTAAACCAAGAAAAGATAGTAAACGAGGTAATCGCCGGCGAACTTGCAAGTATCGACCAAGTAGACTTGGGCTTTAACCAAATTAAGCTAAAACCTTTCAAAATAGCGGATTTTGATACGAAAGAAGCAAAAATTAAATATTTAAAAGACCTACAGAGCGTTCTTCAAAACAATTTTAAAGATAAAAGCGTAAACTGGGCCGACCCGAAAGACAGCGACCTTACTTTGATTGCGTCGAGCTATCAAAAAACTTTAAATGAGGTGGAAAAAATTGAGGTGCCAGTTTCACTTTTAGTCATTCACGAGCAGGAAATGCGCCTACTTAATGAACAAAAAATTATTTTTGATAAAATTGCCGATATCAACAACGACCCGATCACGGCGGCAGCGGCTCTAAAAAAACTACCAGAGGTAAATAAGGGCTTTTCAGAATTGAACGACAATATCAAATTATTTGCCGCAAAATATGGCCTCGGCGCCTAACTTATGATTAAAAAGATTTTTATAATTTATTTAATCGGCTTCCTCTCTCTAGGAATATTTGCGATGCCAAAAAAAGCAGAGGCGATTTTTGGAGTAGGGGACACAACTTTTGCTTTTGAGACCAATCCGGCTTTGATTGGAGCGGCGAATGCAACAGCCGGAACAAGCGCCACTCTAACCACCGAGACAATCACGCGAAATTTAGCGAAAATTGTAATGGAGGGGGTGAAGCGAAGAATCTTGAATATGGTAGTGGATCAAATTATTGGTTGGATTCAAGGGGAAGGAAAGCCGTTATTTATTACGGACTGGAAAGCGTTTCTGAAAGATGCTGGGAGTGCCGCGGTGGGAGACCTAGCCTACGAACTAGGTCTGGGATTTTTATGTTCGCCATTTTCAATCCAAGTGCAGCTGTCGATTTTACAACCACCTAGATTTGGCTCCTATATTACCTGCACCTTAGATCAAATCGTTAGTAATATGGATAATTTTTACGGAGATTTCCGAACAGGTGGCTGGTTTGCTTTGAACGAAATGTGGAATCCTCAGAATAATTTTTATGGCTCAGTACTCCTTGCGATGAATGAAAAAAATCAGAGGCGGGCCGGGGCGGAGGAGGCGAGTATTTTAGAGTCAGTGGCCTCACAAGGCTTTTTAGGCACAAGAAAGTGCGACGAAACTGGGCAGTATTGTTTTATAACGACACCAGGAGCGCAAATTGGAGCTTTAGCGGCAAAGGCTTTGGGGTCGGATATCGATTATTTAGTGAACGCACAAGACATTGCGGTGTATGTGGGAGCGATTGCGGATGCGGCGATTAATCGCCTAATTAAGGAGGGGATAAATGGCTTACTAGGAGTGACAACAGCAAATAAACCAACTGGGGGGTATGTATCCGACTCGGGTTTTTGTGCAGGGTTGAGTGGCCAAGCTTATTCTAGCTGCTTAACGACCGGCACCTTTGAAACTATCGATTTCAATACGGCTCAGAAAAATTATTTGAAAGAAATAGTTCAGAATCAGACACCAAGAATTGCGGCTCAAGAGCTTATTAATCTAGCTACGCCAGAACAAGAAAAATTAGTGAATGCTTTAACAGGCTTATTGGCGTGCCAAACAGCAAGAGTGGTGCCAGAAGCGGACGCGACCCAAATCGAATTAGATAGAGAAGAGCCACTCCTAGCCCAAATGCAAGCCGACCAAGAAGAAAACCGCCAGATTATTTACGATTTAGATGTAGCGAAAAATAATATTTTCACCCCCGAAGAAAGGCAGGTGGAAATCTTAATCTCGGCATATAATGATGTAAATGGGGTGCTGGACTTAGAAGAAGCTAATCAATTTAAAGCAGACTACGAAAAAACCAATCAAGAAGTCCTGGCGAATACTAGGGTGAGATTGCCGATCGTAACAGCCGCCTTGAATGCTTGTGGGCCACAATATATTAATCAGACTCAAACAAATTGATGAATTTTATTCAAAAAAATAAAAGGTGGGGGTGGCTGATATTAATTTGTTTGGTGATTTTAATATTACCGGAGCTTTCAAGAGCGGCTGAAGAACCTGGGCTACTGGCTACTGGTGGTAAAATTATTGGTAAGGGTGTTTTGGATGTGCTTCCTGGTGGAAGTTTTTTATCTGATCAGCTTTTTGGTAGTAGTAGTTATGTAGCCTCGTCTATTTTGGGGAGTATCACAGAGGGCTTAACACAAATTATTCTTTTTGGAATAGAAATTCTTGGGAAGATTAGCTCGGTTGTCTTAGGCTTACTTTCTTCGCTTTTAGACTTATCGATCTTGTTAAATGGCACGGTAACCAAAAGTCGATTTGTTTTAACAGGCTGGTTAATTAGTCGAGATATCGCAAATTTATTTATGACGGTCGGCCTATTATATGTAGCCTTTCGTTTTATGCTGGGCTTGGGAGCAGACTTCAAGCAAACTGGATTGTTTTTTGGGGTAGTTACAAAGATTATTACCACTATAATTCTAGTGAACTTTGGCCTAGCTTTTGCGGGCATGGCGATTGATGCAAGTAATTTAGTGACAAATTTCTTTATTAAAAAGGCGACCGCAGATGTTTCGAGCGGCATTGTCGCCCGTACTTTTTCAGCACAGTTAATTTCGGCGATTAATCCTCAGGGGCTGCTGCAAATCAAGCCAGCGGGACAGATCGACTACAAGGGCTTGGGTCAGCCAAATGAAAATACCTTCTCGGTACTCGCAAGCGGCTTTATTACGATTTTCCTAACGATGATTGCAATTATTACGATTTTAATTATTACCTTCTTCTTCTTCATTAGATTTATTGCGTTAACAATTATGCTTTCGATTATGCCACTTTTTCAGGTGACTGGAGTTTTGGGAGCGGCAAAGTTAAATGGGGTAACAGGGGGATTTAGCGAAACTTTTTCTATGCAGACTTGGTGGAAAGATTTTATGAAATGGATGGTGTTTGCTCCTCAAGTGGCTTTCTTCTTTTATCTCTCATTAATTTTTATGAGGAATTTTGGAAATGATTCCTCAAGTTTTGTTTGGGCTAATTTCACAAAAGCAATTAGTAATAGTCAGTACCTAAAGGGGACGGCCTTAGTGATGGAGCATGCGGCGGGAGTCTTTGGACAGATTATTGTTTCAACCGCATTATTAACCTACGGTATTTATTTTGCCTATAAAAACAGTGAGGGCTTTGGCTTAAAGTTCACTCAGTTTTTACAAACCCCGCTTAAAAATGGAATTAAGAGAATCGCGGGGGAAAGAATGAGTAGCGGTCCGGTATTTAACCCATTAAGCGCCGCTGGGGCTGTGGCTGGTAGGGGA
>CAYHSQ010000005.1:0-21910 GCA_964359365.1 uncultured Candidatus Saccharibacteria bacterium
AAGGCAATGGCAGATATTATGCGGGACAATCTTTCTGGGGATTTGGCAAAAGCGATTGGGGCTGGGGGGGACACGGCGATGATTGGGGGCTTGTTTGCGGGGACGGCAGAATCTCCTGGAGATTATTTTTTGGAAAATGGGGCGGCGTTTAAGGTGTATCGAGGCTTGGCTTCGCGGGAGGCGTCGGCGGATCGGGGTAAATTTGAAAGTAATAAAGACAGGCAGGAGCGAGCAGCGGAAGGGATTTCGACAACCGTGTCTTATAAGGGCGAGGTGGCTTTGATTGTGCAATTACTTTTAGATGGCTTGCAGTCGGGGATGAGTTATAGTGGGGCGAAAAATATTGTAGATTTTTGGAAAAAGGTGAGTTTTGTAAGGGTGAGTGAGGCGGGGATTCGGGAGGGGCAGCCGAGGCCTTAGGGGAAGAATCTAGAAGTTAGGAATTAGAATCTAGTAGGGGGCGGGAAGGTAATTAGTGTGAGTAATTTGTAGTTAGGGCTTGGAATTTATTTTATAAAACCTCTTTAATAATTTTTTGCACAATGTCATTCAGAGCCCAATTCCGTTTGATTCATCAAAGAATCAATTCGGAATTGAGGTGTGGAATCTACTTCGAGCTTAAGAATACGTTATTGCCCACTGCACTTTACATTTTTTATCTTATCTGGTATAATCTTGGCAGTCGTTTGAGAATCAACTTTCTTTCTGGGAGGGTGAATCATGTCTGTTGCTCCAAGAATTTTTGCTTTTATCGTGATGTTTATTTGGTATTTTCCGTTGAATCAGATGTGGTGGATTACTAATAATACCGAGCATAATCCGATAAGTCTTCATAAGATTCTCAGTATGGATCTTTACTCGGCTTTGTGGCTAGCTTGTTACTATTTCGTATGTTTCGTTAATAACCCAAGAGGTTTGTTAATCGGAATATTTGGAAATGACTTTTTTACCAAAGATTCTGGGTTTAAAGAGCCTGGTCCCATGATTATTCTTACCTGCATTCTTCTTTTTGCATCACCGATGTTTTGGATTATCATTTTGGGCTATTGGGGATGGCTCTTAATAAGTGGGGGCTTTCCCAAGTTTTGGAAAGAAATGTTATTTTGGTAGGGAGAGAAAATTGGTATGTTAAAAGCTTCGCTAGTGCGGAGCTTTTTTGTTTGCTGGGTTGCTTCTATATTGACAAAATAAATATTTGTATTAATATTTACTCATAAAAGATGAGAGGTTGAGGAAAATTTCCTTGCTCATTTTTAGGTTCTTTGATGTAGGAGAAATCAAAAATGAGATATCCAAATCCTAGTTTTTTACTTTGTATTGGGATGGGCGATGCTTATGCTGCTCCGACCGAGTATTTGAAATTTCCGGGTGACGAGGCGGTGCGTGATGAGGTCCTTAAATTTGAGAGGTATCTCAATCATCCGAGGCATGAGTTGGGGCTTGGCAGGTATACGGATGACACCGAGATGTCGGTGGCGAATGCGTTAGTACTGATTGAGAATGAACCGCCATATACTCCAAAAATGTTTGCCGATGCTTGGGTGAGAGAGTTTGCTCGGGGCGGAAGGCGGAAAGGCTATTCGAGTAAGTTTCAGGCGTTTCTTGAGAGGGTTAAAACTGGAGAGGAATTTTTAGCTAAGATTCAGCCTAATTCGAATAAGAATGGGGCGGCGATGAGAGCTGTGCCATTCGGAGTGCTTCGAACGGTTGCTGAAGTTTTGGAAGTAGCAACGATGCAAGCTAAGATTACGCACGATACGCCTGAGGGTTTATTCAGTGCTCGAGCGGTGGCATTAATGAGTCACTTTGCGTTTTATGATGAGGGCTCGCCGAATAAAATTTTATCTTACTGCGTGAAGCATTTACCAGAAGAAGATAGGCATTTTTTATGTGTTTTTAGTGAAGGCTGGGCTGGTGGTCCAGTATGTACTACTAAAAGTGAGTCGGTGGCGATTACAACAGTTAGGGCGGTTGTGCAGACATTGATTAATCATCCTAATCTTTCCCTTCGTGCGATTCTTGAAGAGGTAATAAGGTGGGGTGGAGACACTGATTCTGTGGCCGCGATAGCGCTTGGAATTGCGGGGATTAGAAATCAAACCGATACTTTTTTACCAGATTTTATATTTTATGATCTCGAGCAGGGGAGTCCTGAGACAGGAGCTCATTACTTGCTGGATGTGGGTCAGCGGTTGATAGAAAAATTTAATAGTTAAGGTTTGGATTTAGATAGAGTAAAGCCATCGGTAAGTGCCGGTGGCTTTTTTATAAGGAAGTCTTTCTATATTAAGGTTACGAAGGATGTAAATAAAAATCACCTTAAGGTGATGATTTTTATTTGCGGAAAGGGTGGGATTTGAACCCACGAGGAGGTTTCCCCCCAACCGCTTTTCGAGAGCGGCGCCTTAAACCTCTCGGCCACCTTTCCAATGTGCCCCGACCAGGAATCGAACCCAGATCTTATCCTTAGGACGGATCTGCTCTATCCATTGAGCTACCGGGGCAAAACCTTGAATAAACTGAAAAGTATTATATAATATTACCACTGCATTTTAAAGGGCTTGATAAGAGCTTTTTATATAGATAAAGGGCTGGTAGCTCATTTGGTAGAGCGCTACTATGGCATAGTAGAGGCGAGGGGTTCGAAACCCCTCCAGTCCACATAAAAAAGAAGGGTTGAGAAAGCCGGAAGCGCGGCGGCGCTGAGGCGGGGTCGCGGAAATTTTCAGCAGAAAATTATCCGTGACCGAAACCCCTCCAGTTCACAAATAAAAATAACCAGTTTTTACTGGTGATTTTATTTAAATTAGGTAGTTTTATAATGGTTTATTTTTAGTTTGTCGATTTCTATTTCTAATTTTTTGATGTGATTTTCTAAGGCTTTGGTGCGCTTATCAAGTGTCGATTTTATGTCATTAGCGTGATGAGCGAGGGTTTCGGCGACGGTCATCATTTCGGTGACGTCCTCCATGGCTAAGAGAATCATAGGTGGGATAGCTTCGCTGCCAGTTCTTTCTCTTGAGTGTAGTTGGCGAGCGTTTAAGATGATGATTTTTTTGCCGATTAAAGGAAATTCATGAGTGACGTTAAAGCCCTTGAAATAGGTATTTTTGGGAATGACGTCTTCAAGAAGATTTCTAAGGGCGGGAATGTCCCATTGACCATTACCTAGTTCATAGACGATCTTTTTCTCGGTATCTTTGGGCTCTACTTGGAAAGTTTTGTAGAAAGCTTCATTGCCGGCCATGACTCGAAGATCTTTGTCGAGAATCAAAATTGGCTCCTCCATGACATCGACTACGGTTTTAATATAAGTCCAGCTTTTCTCCCATAAATGTTCGATAAATGCATTTTTAAAGGGTTTTCCCATTTTTGTGCTTGTTTCCATATTTTTTATAATTACAATTAAGACGTTTTAGGGTTGGTATTGTTACAATAATTTATTTTCTGATAAATTCGGCCTCTATTGTTGGTTCGGTGCCACCAGTCATTAACTTTCCTGTGATGGTTAGTGTGTCGCCAACTTTGATGTCTGACAAGACCGCTTTTTTACCTTTGTTCGTGAGGAAGGTGGTAAAAAATTTAGTTTTGACTGACCAGCTTAAATTAGCCTCATTCCAAGTGGTAGTGACGTGGATGATATTAGCTTCAATTGAGGTGACTTTGGCTCCGCGTAGAAGTATAGCACCTGTATTCGCAACGTGGATTTCTAGCATGGGAATTTTTATATCAGAGGAGGCATCGGCTATGGCGTCTTTGCGAGTTATTTTGGCCAAAAGAGGCGTTTTAGCTAGGGAAACGTCAATTACTGGAGCGCTGACGGATTTATGGATTGACGGTTCGGCGTAGACCCGGTGTAAAAAACCACCTTTGACAGAAAATAATAAGAGACAAAATATTGAAATTAAAAAAAGACTTTTAAGATGATGTGTTTTGTATTTAAGAGTGAGATTTTTTGGCACGTAATTAAGACGCAATGAGTTCTTAATTATTGCACTATTGACAAGCTATTTATGGTATGATATATTCTTGGTCTTCGTATATCTCCATTTTTATTTTTCTCACACTCAGGCTGTCATGGCTGTAACGCGAGTGTAACCAAACAGAAGAAAATCAGGTGCGACCGTTTTGCTTAGGCGAGCGGGTAGGTAGGTAGGTAGGTACTTGATTTTACTCTCATTGTCTAGAGTGTGACTGTAATCATTTTGTAATACGCACTTTCCAAGTTCGGCTTTGGTGCGTCTTTAGAATAATCTTAATAACTCTAAAAAAATTGTCTTATGACATTCAAACAAGAACTACAACAACGAGCGGATTTTACCGCGGGGTTCCAAGCTTATCAAAAAGGTCTTAATTTGCATGCTTTTTTTAAAGTTCATGATCGAGCGGTGAGTGAAAGCTTGGTGCAAGACACTTTCATGAAGACTTGGATTTATTTGGCTAAAGGCGGTCGGGTAGAGACGATGAAGGCGTTTCTTTATCATGTGTTGAATAATTTAATTGTAGATGAGTATAGAAAAAGGAAAACGGTTTCTTTGGATGTGTTGCTAGAAAAGGGTTTTGAGCCGGGCAATGATGATTCGGAAAGCGTAATGAATGTTTTAGATGGTAAGTCTGCCATGATTTTGATTGATAAGTTACCAGAAAGATATCAGAAAGTAATGAAGATGCGTTATTTAAAAGATCTTTCACTGGAAGAGATGTCGCTCATTACTGGTAAATCTAAAAATACTATGGCGGTTCAGGCGCATCGAGGTTTGAAAATGCTTAAAACGCTACATAATATTTAGTTTTTGTAATGATCGCTAGTTTGAGGCGGCTTGGCTTCATATGAAAAATAATAATTCTGTAATAATCGGCTGGGTCGCGGCGGTAGTCGTGATTGCAGGATTAGCTTGGTATGGTGTCACGAATTATGTGGCCATAGTACCTGAGACTATTACTAATACCGTCACAACTCCAACTACTACTGTGACGCCTGGTGTTCAAGTTAAGCAGGCTGGATTACCTAAGGTTGTGACTAGCTTTACTGTTTCACCAACAGACACAACCGTGGTGTTGAGTGGTACGGTGGTGCCTAACGGCGTGTTTACAAATTATTGGTATGAATATGGTACAACGCCTAATTTGGGGTATAAGACCACTGGTCAGTCAGTTGGTTCGGGATATACTGCGATTCCAGCGCCTATTTATATAACTGGTCTTGCGAAAAATACAGCTTACTACTTTTATTTAGTAGCTGAGAATCAATACGGCAAGGTTTCTGGCGTACAATATTCTTTTAGAACTACGGATCTTGGCAATTTGCCACTGACTGGGACGGTGCCGACTACTAAAACTTTAGCGGCGGAGAATCTATCAAGAACAGGAGCTAATTTAATGGGTTTAGTGAGTCAGACGACTACTCAATATTGGTTTGAGTATGGTAAGACGAATAATTTAGGAAATATCACAGCGCTCTTTGCTCATGCGATTGGCGGCGATATTTCTGCTAGTGCGGTGGTCGCTGTACCGCTTACCGATCTTGATCCTTTGACGACTTATTATTTTAGAATAAATGCTCAGAATAAATTTGGAACGGTGAATGGATCGATTATGAACTTTAAGACTAATGGGCCTTTAGCTGCGACTGCACCAAAGGCGACTACTAGTAATGCTAATAATATTACTAAGTCTACCGCGACGCTTAACGGTAAGATAAATCCAAACGGTGCCGATTCTAGTTATTGGTTTGAGTATGGCACAGATTCGCTCTTAGGCTCATTGCTTATAATGACGACTGACAGAGTGGCGGTTGGTTCCGGTGTGAGTGTGGTTTCGGCAAAGACGAATATTTCAAATCTTAAATCTAACACGACTTATTATTTTAGAATTGTAACTCGAAATGATTTGGGGACGGTTCGTGGTGATAATGCATCTTTTAAGACAAAGACTAATTAAATAAAAATTATTATATGGTACATAAAATAAAAGAGCCTGATGGTGGGGAAAGTGCAGAGATGGGCTTAGGAATAATTTTAGGGGTGATTATTACAATTGGTTTAATTTCTGTATTCTTTGTTTATGCGTTGCCAGTGATTAATAAAAATTTGGTTAAGCAAAATGATCCGGCGACTATAATGCTTCAAGTGCCAGCAAATTCAAGTACGACAACTACCACTACTAGTGGGAGTGGATATTAAAGAAAAACCTCAGTATAAACTGAGGTTTTTAGTTTTTGTAATAAAAATTTTGTAATATTTGATTCGTTGGTGCGGCTTCACTTCATAATAATGTGCAAAATGTTCAATGGGTCGATTTATATATAAGCATTTATTAAAAAAAATTATGAAAAAATACATCAGTTCAATCGTGGGTAGTGTCTTGGTTATTGTGGCCATTGTTTCAATCGGCGCTATAGCTAAGGCCGACAATACAGCAATCAGCTCTCCATCGTCTTATTTGTGGGATGGCAACAGGGCTAACGACGATATTTTGCAGCTTTACAACTTAAGAGTGAGTTCTGTTCAGAATTCACCAACAACTGGATTGCCAGTGGTGATCACAGCTTTAGCTAATCAAGATTTTGCTTGTCTTAAATATGACACTGAATCTAGCCAAGCTTATCATCCTTGTTTCATTAATCTTACCAATAAGGTATACAACTTGAGAGTGGCTTCTGATACGATTTTGCTTTTGAATAATCGTATGAGAATGGACGTTGGTCAGGTTATGATTGGTGATAGATTAAATGTTTTTGGTTTCCGTGAAGAAAGTACTAATGGCGTGGAAGCTTTAATAATTAGAGATTTATCGAAGCCAAGCGTGACTAATTTAGTGCAAATCAATAATGTTACCGTAACTGGCATCTCAAGTCCTTTCTTGCCAGCTACAGTTACCGTTTTTGGAAATGGTACTACTCAGAACATTAACGTAAGTTCAACAACCGTTATTTGGAATCAAAACAATGTAAGTGTTCCGTTCTCGAGTTTAGCTTTAGGAGATATGCTTAGTATCTCAGGTTATCAGCAAGGTAGTGTGATAAGTGCTTATTCTATCCGTGATTTAGGAAGTGTAGCTGTTAATCCAGCCCCTACTATTACGAGCATTTCAGGTCCAACCTCATTGCGAGTTGGTCAAGCCGGTGTTTGGACATTAGCAGCTAATGATTCATTGGCTGGTTATATCACTTACTCAGTGCGTTTCGGAGATGAGGTTAATTATGCGACAAATCCAGGTGCGACCATTGCTACACCTAGCAATGACTCAACCGCAAGCTTCTCCCACGCATATAATGCGACAGGGATCTACACCCTGACCTTCTCTGCAGCGAACTCTTCTAACCAAGTTACTAACACCACATTAACAGTTAATATTATCTCTTAATGTCCTAATAGGTGTTAGTAAGTTAAATACTATAGTAATCAGTACGCAACAAAGGCGCCACCGGGGCGCCTTTGTTGTTATTTGATTTTATTCGTTTTTTAGAAAGTTTTTGCTAGAATAAAAGTATGAAAAACTCACAAAGAGGTTTTATTTCGTTTCCACTTCTTGTCGTTATTTTATTAGTGGTGATTGGTGGCGGTACATATGTTTATAAAAATAAAAAGGTACAGATGACTCCTTTAGTTAATAATGAAGTGGGGCAAGTTGATCGGGTGAACGAGCAGGCTATTTCTGATGTTGGTGTAAAGCCGGCTGCGCGATCTTCTATAACGCTTCTTTCGCCAAATGGGGGAGAGAAGTGGGATATTAAATCTACTCAGGGTATTAAGTGGAGTATAACTCCTGTTAATACGGCTAAGGTGGATTTGTATTTGGATAAGGAGAATTCTGCAACCGGTGCTAAGACGGCTTACACGATAGGTAAGAGCGTAAGTATAGATAGGAATGTTGATTATAGGGAGGCTTATAACTGGGTGGTTGGAACGGATCTTAATAATAGTAATATTACCGTTGGGCAATATACTGTGCGGGCTTGCTTGGCGGGATCAACTACTAATTGCGATTCTAGTAATACTAAGTTTTCAATTGCTGATTTGGCTTTTGATAATGATAGGGCGCCTACGATTAGTGATGTTTTCGGGCCGACAGAACTTGCGGTGGGACAATCTGGAACTTGGACGGTTGCGGCACGTGATTTGGATAATGATGAGATAAAATACACGCTTCCTCAGGTGATTTCTGGTGGTAAAGTTCTTAGTAGTGGTTATGGCTATAGTTTACTTTTTTCGAAAAACGACACGTTCACCCTTTCATTCCCTAAGGCTGGGATTTATTCCATTAATTTTCAGGTTGTAGATAAGTATGGAAAATCGTATTTGAGACTTGTAACTGTGAGGGTGCAATAATTTAATTGCCCCAGTGCCAGCCGGGCTTTTCGCCTTTTTTGTAGCAGAGCCAGATTAGGATTGCGGTTAAGCAAATTGTATTTATAAGAAAATCGTTAGCTGAATTTTGATGGGCTGTGAAATAGGTGGTGTTCCAAGTTATGAGGGCGATGTAGACTAAAACCGAGAGCCAACCTTCCCAAGTAGCGGGTTGCCAACCCCAGCCGTATTTTTTATTTTTAAACCAAAGTTTTTGATTCATTGGGTTATTTTAACACGGCTTTAGTTTTGTTCTTATTGACATTATTTGCTATTTATATTAGTATTTGGCTACGTCTAAGTTCGCTGGGTGACGCCAGCTTTTCACAATCGAGAGAGAGGATGAGGGACTATGAGCGTATCAAGTGCAGTTTGGGAACGTAGTGGTCGAGACACGATGACAAGAAGCGCCTTTTATTTTGTGTTGGGAGCGATTTTGGCTTGGGGTTTTGCTGCGACGGCAATGGCTGCAAAAGTGACTGCAAGCTGGCACATGAATATTTTGGAAATTTTGTTGCTTGGGTTGGGTTTGCCGATTCTGGGTATCGTGATTTCTTTGAAAAGTGAGAACCCGGCCCTTTCGTTTTTGGGTTACCACTTGGTAGTGGTGCCGTTTGGAATGATCTTGGGGCCGACGCTTGCGATGTATGAGCTTGCGAAACCCGGGGTTGTTTATGATGCGGCATGTCTCACGGGCGTTGTGACGGCTGTGATGGCGGCTTCTGGGACTATGTTTCCTGATTTCTACAAAAGTATTGGTGGGGCGCTATTCGGTGCCCTGAGTTGCTTGGTTGTGGTTTCGATTTTGAGTTTGTTTATTCCAGCTTTAGCTGGGTTCACGCCGATTCATTACATTGCGGCTGGGATCTTCGCGCTCTACATTGGGTTTGATATGTGGCGAGCGAGTGAGTTGCCTGCGACGCTTGATAATGCAATCGATGTGGCTGTGGCCTTGTACCTTGATGTTATCAATTTGTTTTTGCATACTCTGCAGATCTACGCGAATAGTAGTAGTGACGATTGAAATTTAATTTGGAAATAAACGGGCAGTTAGCCCGTTTTTTGTTTGGTTTGCCGGGAATCATTTAACTATTGCCATTTGAAACTAGATATGATATAATATAGATAATATGAATGAAAGCTCTGGTTTTTATAATTTAGGAATTGCGCCAAGTATTTTGGCGGTTTTGGACAAGTTGGGTTTTAAAGTGCCAACACCGATTCAAGAAAAATCGATCGCAACTTTAATTGAAGGAAAAGATTTGGTGGGTATTGCTCAAACAGGTACTGGGAAGACCTTGGCTTTTGGCTTGCCTTTGATTCAAGCGGCTTTGCGAGGGAAGCAGGGATTGGTCGTGGTGCCAACTCGAGAATTAGCTTTTCAGGTAAATGAGGTGTTGAAAAAAGTGGGCGCTTCTTTGGGTGTCCGGACGTCGGTGATTATTGGTGGTGAGCCGATTTATAAACAGATTCGAGACTTACGAAGGAATCCACAGATCATTGTGGGAACTCCGGGGAGAATTATCGACCACATGGAACAGCGTACGATCGTGTTGAAATATATGAACGCTTTAGTTTTAGACGAGGCTGATAGAATGTTTGATATGGGTTTTGCGCCACAGTTAAAAAAGATTTTGGAGGTGTTGCCAAAGGATAGGCAAACAATGCTTTTCTCGGCTACGATGCCAGAAAATATTTTGAATATTGCGAAGGTACACATGAAGTTGCCGACGAAGATTGAGATTGCGGTGCAGGGCACTACCGCCGACAGAGTGACTCAGGAGGTTTATTTCGTGGGGAAGCATGATAAGGCTCAGTTACTTGAAACGGTGTTACGGGATTATCGAGGTTCGATTTTAATTTTTTCTAGGACGAAGCATGGTGCGAGAAAGGTGGCGACTATGGTGCGAACTTTTGGCTATCAATCATCTGAAATTCACTCCGATCGTTCTTTGTCTCAAAGAAAAGAAGCTTTGGATGGTTTTAGAAATGGGAAGTATAGAATTTTGGTGGCGACGGATATTGCGGCTCGTGGGATTGATGTGAAAGGGATTGAGCTTGTGGTGAATTATGACATGCCTCAGAATTCTGAAGACTATGTGCATAGAATTGGTAGAACGGCTCGAGCCGGTGGTGTAGGTCATGCGATTTCTTTTGCGACACCAGACCAGAAAAGTGAGGTGCGAGACATTGAGAAATTAATTCGTGCGGCATTGCCACTCGCAAAGTTGCCAGAATCGATTCCAGCACCAGTCATGAATTTAGCCCCGATTGCGGCCGCTAAGCCAAAATTCAGACATTTTGGTGGTAGAAGGAGCGGAGCGAAGAGCTTTAGGATTAGGTAGGAATTTAAAAAAATGATAAAAAACAGCCCTTTTGGGCTGTTTTTTTAGTTATTTGTAATGGGTTGGTTGATTGAGCGTCATCATGTAACAAGTAGTTATTACTAATTGAATAACAAAATTATATGTTTAAAAAAAATGTTTTATTGGCACTCGTTATTGCTCTAGGATCTATGGTTTTCTCAGCTTCCTTTGCGGCTCAGGGAGTTATGCCAATTCAGGCAAAAATTAACTTAACTCAAGATGATAGGGCTGTAATTAATGCTAATGTTAATGCGAATGTGAGCGCGGCTTTGTCAGAGGAAAAGATTAATATAAATGGATCTTTGAATGCAAAAAATCAAGATAATGAGATCAAAGATATTAAAGATATTAAAGTAAGGGTAGAAAAAGAAGAGGATCCTTCTCTTCTTATGGGTGAGGCTCATAGAAGTACTGTTGCGGTATTTGTTCGAGGTCTTTTAGCTGTGGCTGATCGCGAAGATGGTATTGGGGCTAAGGTGAGGGTGATTGCGAAGGCTCAGCAAGATTCTCAAAAAACAACTTCTGATGCCCTTACAGGAGTGGAGACCTATGGTAGTTTTAAAACATTTTTTGTAGGAACTGACTATAAAAATATTGGTGTGTTGCGTAGTCAGATGGTTGTGACTGCAAATCAAATTGATCAATTAAAGAGGTTAGCTGATCAGACTACTAGCTCTACTAATAAGGCAGAGTTAGAGGCTCAGATTAAGATTTTGGAACAAGACCAGCTTACTATTGATACATTTATTAAATTAAATGAAGCTAAGTTTAGTTTGTTTGGATGGTTGTTTCGTTAAGATTAATAGGTATTAATTAAAAAATCCCGAAAGGGATTTTTTAATTGTCTAAATCTAGTTCCTCGTCGATGCGGATTTTTTCGACGAAGGTTTTGGAGTGGCTGACTAAGATCATGGCTCCCTGATATTTACTCAAGGCTTCGGCGATGATCGGGAGGTGGCGGAAGTTAATGTGGTTCGTGGGTTCGTCTAAAATTAGGAGGCCGGGTTTTTGAAGGATTAATCTCGCGAAAGATACTAAGCCTTTTTGACCTTCGGAAATTGAGCCGATTTTATTTTTCATTAATTCTTCGTTGATAAGAAAGCCGGCGGCGACAGCTCTCATGCCACCATCGGTAATATTTTTAGCAACTTCAGCTAGGGATTCATAAACTGTGTGATTAAAGTCTAGAGTGGAAAAATCTTGGCGATAGTAGCCAACCACGACATCTTCTTGGATTTTAATACCGGGGGTTTTGTTGCCTTTAGCGATCGATTCTAAGAGAGTTGTTTTGCCGATGCCGTTTGGTCCAGAAAGGAGAAGGTGCTGGTTTTTCTTGAGTTTAATATCTACTTTTTTATGAATAACGCGACCCTCCTTCATGATGGAGAGTTCTTTAATGCTGATAATTTCACCAACGAGTTCTTCTTGAGCTGGGATGGCGAATTTTTTAATGGTTTTATCTTCCTTTCTTACATCCACTACCTCTTCTTCCATGGCGGCGGCTTTGTCGCGCATTTTTTTAGCGACTAAGCGCATCTTGCCACCTTTGTTGGCAAAGAAGTTCATCTTATCTTTGTTTTCTTGAATTTCTTTTTCGAGGCGGGCGTTTTTGCGATTTTCCTTTTCGATCTGTTGATTGATTCTTTCGACGACGTCGAAGTAGTCGCCGACATGTTGTTCTAACTTTTTATTAAAAACATCTAAGTAAAGGACGCCATCGGTGAAGGCGTTTAAAAAGTCGGCGTCGTGAGAAATGACAATGCAGGTCTTTTTATAGTCGATTAAAAATTGAGTGAGGTGGGCGATACCGTCTTTATCTAAATTGTTGGTGGGTTCGTCTAGGAGAAGTAAATCTGGGTTTTGAATAAGGGCGGAGGCTAAGAGAAGTCTAGCTTGCTGGCCGCCAGAAAAAGTTTTAACTTTGGCGGTTAGGTCGGCTTTGAGATTAACCACTTCTAAAATTTCTTTAGCGAGTTTATCGATTTCATAAACTTTTTCGGTAAAGCGTTTACTGAAAAAATCTCGAACGGATAAGTCGAGTTCATCTCTAGGGATGACTTGAAGAGAGGTGGCGATAGTGAGGCCGGCTCGTTTATCAATTTTACCTTCGTCGGGCGTAAGCTTGTCGGTAATTAATTTGAAAAGAGTGCTTTTGCCGGCGCCGTTTTGACCCATTAAAGTAAGCTTGAATCCCTGACGTAAAGAAAAATCAACCTCCGTGAGGAGGGGATTTTTGAATTCATAGCCAAAGGAAACTTTATTAAATCGTAAGATTACTTCTTCGCGCGCCATAATTTATTGATTGCTAAATGATAACAATTTTTATTTAGACTGTCAATCAATTTTGAATGAGTTTTAACTTTTTAATGCGGGGTAACTTTTTAATTTCAGCTTCACGTTTGGAGGCTTCGCTGCGGTTTTTGAATTCTTCGGTGTATAAAATTTTAACGGCGCCTTTGGCTCTGGTGTAGTGGCTCGCGGTGCCGACTTGGTGTTCCTTAAATCTACGCTCGAGGTCGGTGGTGATGCCGGTATAGATACTTTTGTCTTGGCATTCGATTAGATATAGGTAGTACATAATGAAGTGGATGGATTTTCGAAAAAAGATAGCTTGATGAGCGCATCCTTTAGGAGCAAGTCACGAAGCTCGAGTTCAACTCGCCGTTCTTTCACCTTGTTTCCCAAGCTCTAGAGTAATTCTATTATTCTAATTTTAAAAGTCAGGCTCATATTTCTTTAGCTTACTTAAGGGATGACTTTGTTATAATGGTCTTATTGTGAGAGAGGAATTTGGTTTTTCTTCTGTAATTGTGATCGGTTTTGTTTTTACCGCTCTAATTCTTGGGGCGGCTGGTTTAAGTTTGTTTTTAAAAGGGGATAGTAATTTAAGTGTAACGTCTTTAGGGGACGATGCTTTGATTGATCCTATTCCTAAGGTTAATAAATCTTTTGTAGTAGATCGTTTGTTGCCCAATCCTTCTTCGAGGTTACCCATTTGTCCCAGCGCGACAGCGACAAATTGCAGAATGGTTTCTGGGGTAACGAAGGAGGTTGAATCTTGGGCAACTAAAGATTTTTCAATCTCGGGTGGTTGTGTGGGTAGTGGCTCGGTGCCGTTGTCAGTTTCGCCCATGAATATTGCTGATATTGGTCTAGTGATTCCGATGGGGTTGATGGTGGGTGATCACGTGACCCCTATCGATCACATGTATTTTCAGCCTTTAGTATTTCATTCCAAGCCGGATACGTATGATGTTTATGCTAATGCCGATGGCGTGATTCATGAGATTAGTGTCGAGCCTTTAAGTGAGAACAATAAATATAAAAAAATAAGATTAGTTATTCGTCACACCTGTGATTTTTACAGTATTTATAATTTATTAACTAGTCTCTCACCTCAGATTTTGAAGGTTGTTGGTGAAGTGGAGCCTGGTCGCTCTTATCGAAAACCAATTAAAGTTAAAGTAGGTGATTTGTTGGGTAAGATTGGTGGGCAGACATTAGATTTGAGTGTTAATTACGATAAAGTGATTTTGCCTGGTTTTTTGGTGCCGGAGCATTATGCGGGTGAGGCTTGGAAGATTCATACGGTTGACCCATTTGATTATTTTATTGACCCAGTTAAATCTCAGCTTTTGGCGAAGAACCCACGTCAGGTGTCACCTCGTGGAGGAAAGATTGATTATGATATTGATGGCCGATTGGTGGGAAATTGGTTTATCGAGGGTAGCGGCGGCTATCCCTTGAAATATATACCCGATGTATACAAAAATCATGTGAGTTTTGCATATGACGAAATTGATCCGACGCACGTGATTGTGTCTTTTGGTAATTTTTTTGGAGAAGCTAGGCAATTTAGTGTGAGGGGTAACCCTCCTGATCCGAAAGATATATCTCTTGATAGTGGAATTGTGAAATATGAACTGGTGGAAACTGAGTATGTTTTGCTTGACGGGAGTCATTGGGATAGATTCTCCTATTCGGACAATATTCGAGCGGTGAGTGGAGGTCGGGTAATGGGGGTGGCGTTAGTGCAAATGATATCTGATCGAAAGATGAAGCTGCAGTTTTTTCTAAATCAAACTGAGGCGATTTTTGATGAGGGGGCGGTGATTTATGAGAGATGATGTTTTGACAAAAAAATCTATCCTATTAGAATTAAAAACAATGTTAGTTACGAAATACATTAGTACTTGGTCTGGCTTTATTCACTCCGCCCTTATCTTTTAAGGGGGACTTTTTCATTATTCATAATAGCCTGTAAATAAAACGCCCCCTTGATGGGGGATTTTTTATTTACAGGCTAATTAATTTAAATTTATGCAAATTAAAATAAATAAACTTATTTTTACTGGGACTCATGGGGCAACTGAAAAAGAAAAACATACGCCGCAGCGTTTTGAGATAAATATTGTGATTACGCCTTGGGGTGATGACGTGAAGGGAATTTTGTTGGAAGAAACGGTGGATTATCGACAGAGTAAAAAGATTGCTGAGAAGGTAATTGGAGGTGAGTTTTGTGAGTTGATTGAAACTTTAGCGGAGAAGATTGCTAGTGAAATTATTTTAGATAAGAAAATTAGGGAGGTGGAGGTTGCGGTGAGGAAATTGGATATTTGGGATAATGGGGCGCCGGAAGTGGTGGTGAAAAGGGATAATTTTTATTTTACTAATCTCTTGGATTTCAATATTGATTCGGTGATTCACGAGTTAATAAAAGAGGGTGGGGTTAGCTTTCCGATTATTCCTGAGGAGCGGCGAGTGGTACTGCTTAAGGAGGGGGGGAAATATGAATATGCGAGGCAGCCGGAGTTTGTGGGTAAGCATAAAGTGAGGGAGCAGCTTTCTTCTTTTGCGAAGTTTCCGGAGGAGAGTTTGTATCGACGGTTGCAAGAAGATTTTACCAGTCTTCTTAATTACAAACTTCAAGCAGCTTCGGTTAAGCCTTTTCTAAATAGCCCTGTTATTTTTAATGAGCCGGTGCTCCAAAAATATGATGCTGGCTCGATCGGTATCACACCTCACGTGGATCATGCGGCTAATATTAATTTAATCTGCGTTTTCTTAATCCAAGGTTACGGCAATTTTTATTTGTGTGATGATAGAGAGAGAACTAATCCACGGCTTTTGAAAGCCGCTCCGGGCCACGTGATGATTCTTCGAGCCCCGGGATTTTTCGGGTCTAATTATCGCCCCTTTCATTATTTAGAAAATATCATGGAGGATCGGCTAACTTTTGGGTTGAGATTTAATACGAAAATTTAAGTATAAAAAAGTTTGTGGCGTGGTTGGCATTGTAGTATTCTTTATATGGTTCTTTTTAACACTTGGTGCCGAAAGGTGCGGGAGGGTAAAATGACTTTTAATAAATTCTGGCCTCTTTATGTTTTAGAACACAGTAAGCTTAGTACTCGAATTATTCATGTAGTGGGAACTTTGTCAGCTTACGTTGTTATTGCGGCGTCATTTTTTACTGATAACTCGAACCTTTTGTTTTTGCTGCCGATTGTTTCGTATGGACCCGCATGGCTGTCTCATTTCTACATAGAGGGAAATCGACCCACAACATTTAAGCACCCGTTCTATAGCTTAATCGCTGATCATAAAATGGTAGTTTATGCATTTCTTGGCCTTATGAAAAAAGAGATTGCGATTGCTAAGAAGTCGCTTCATGGTTCAAATTAAATCAAAACCGCTTCCTCATCCAGGGGAAGCGTTTTTTTATTTTTTCAAGATATCTTTTTTAAAATGTTTTAAGTAAGCCACCAAGATAAAGCTAATAATCACCATTAAAAACCAAGAAGTGATTTTGCCTGTTGAGACGATATTCCAAGTGTGGATTTGATCGGGATATTTCCAAGCACCCCAATAAGTAGAGATGTTTTCGGCAATCCAAATGAAAAAAGCGATAAAGACAAAAGAGAGGTTTAGGGGCATGTAGCGGCGGATGCTCGTGACAGTGAAATATACTTTGGTGCGCCAAAAGAAGATGAAGACGGCTAAGATGAGGAAGATTCGAAAGTCATAAATAAAGTGATTGGTAAAAAAGTTAAGGTAGATTAGAAAACAAAGAAAAACACTGATGGCGTAGTGAGAATAATTTGTTAATTCTAGTTTGAATATTTTCCAAGCTTGGCTGATGTAGCTGCCAATGGCTGCATACATAAAGCCGCTATATAAAGGTATGGTGGCGATTTTGAAAAAACCGTTTTCTGGGTAGCTCCATGAGCCGATGCTTGGGCTGGTTTTATAAAGTTCTAAGGCAAGGCCAATAATGTGAAATATGAAGATGACTTTTACCTCGTCTTTGGTTTCGAGCTTGGTTAAATAAAGAATTATTTGTATTCCGACGGCTGCCAAAAAAAGAAAGTCATATCGAGCCAACCCAAAAAGGGGAATGTGGTTGGAAATAAAAAGTAGGACAAAAAATGAACCAGCAAAGATGGCCGCTCGGGCTTCTTTGAGGCCGAAGATTAAGAGTTCTCTTGCGAAAGATTTTAATGAATTGTTATTTGCCAATTGCTTTGAAGTTTAGGATGCCGCCGCGGTCTAGGTAAATTAGTTCTAATTCTTCAGGGGTGAGTTTGGAGATTTTAAAATAAACCGCTTGAGGTTCTTTGTCCGTTAATTTTATTTGGAGGTAGGGGGTGTTGTTTTCGAGGGGGAATTCATTTGTGGGGGTGGTGGCTTTGGTGAAGATTTTCCAACTGTCGATTGAGATAAGTTTGCCATCATAAATTTTATCTACGATGTTGCCCGGTTTGAATTCTCGGGCGAATTTTACGTCATCTAAGCTTTGCCATTTGCCGAGGATGTTTTCACCGACGATCATGGCGAGGTTTTGTTTAGCTCCAGCGCCTTCGGCCGCGTCGCCAAAGTTAATAGGGGCGTTGTTAGGGTCGAGTGGTTGGTGGCAAATTGTCATTTTATTAGTGGCTTTATTTGTCACGCTCACTTCTTCGCCAGCAAAGACATAAATAGAAGAAGCATCTTCAAATCTTTGCCCATCCCCATCTGTTCTCGGAAGATTTTTGGTGGTAACGCCATCAGCAATAATATTTACTTTGTTTATTTCTTTAAATTCAGCAATAAAGTGAGAATTGTCGTCGCAACCAAAAGAGGCTGAAAGAGTAGGGTTTTGATTTTCTGAACGATCTTTTTGTTTGTAGAAAAAGAAGGTTATTCCGACGATGATTATTAGTAAGATGGTGATGAATGTTTGTTTTTTGGTCATAGTGGTTAATTAAAATTGGAGAGATTTATTCCAGTCTTGATATATATTAGATAAAAAATACACGCTAAAACAAATGCACCTGCTACAAAAGAGAAAGTTAGATTATTAGTTATTATGCCCCAAATGTTTTGTTTTGGTTTTGTATTTGATTTATTGTAGCCAGATACCTTTCCGTTTCCTGAGTAATCTGGGGGTATAAATTTGTTATTTTGAGCTAGTGTTGATTCTCCTTCATCTTTTATTCCTATGTCTAAGCCTACAAAGGTATTACCAATGAATTTATTATTTTTGCCTTGATTGAGTATCCCAATTCGTGTTTTATTAGCCAACCCCTCAATTTTAATTCTATGTCTGCGTTGAATTTCCATATCAGCCTTATGATATATACTATCCAAGGAGTAAGAGTTGGGTGCGCTTTCTCGTTTTATTATCTCAAGCTCTTCGTCAGTTTTGTTATTTATGTTTTCCATCTGCTTGTCATCTGCTGGTCTCCTAGGTCTCGTATCTTGACTCCCTAAGGAAAAATTAGCTATTTTTACTATACCATCTTGACCTTCCTTGGAATGCGATAAGTTGTTATTGGCCTGAGGCGTTCTCTTCTGGGGGGTTATTTAATGACTGGATTGGTAAGGGGACCTTTCCCAGTGTTAATATTTCTCCTAGAGCAATATATAGCTGGAGAACAAGAGCCTTTGCCTCTTCCTTTGTAACTTCATTATGCACTGCCGTAGAGGTTCTATTATAGAGAGTGAGCACGTTCTCGATTAGCTTTTTCTGAAGAGATCCACTATTCGTTATTTGAGAGATATATGCTTTGAAACGATTTTTTGTTTTTTCTTTATTAATGATTAACTCTTCTCCATTAAGTTTGATGGGAGTATCAGACGGGGGATAAAGTTTATTAATCGTAGCGTCCAAAATTCTTCTACACGAAAGTAATGCTTGGTTCACAGCCTCGCTATCATCTGAATTCAATCTCTCGAATACTGATGGAAGCATTGATAATATTTCGCCAACCTGATCAGCTAGTACAGTATCAATTATTGCCGAGTATTGTGTAAAAATATCGCTAGCTTTGCTACTCAATAATTTTTCGTAATAAATATTAGATGCAAACTCTTGAATAATAGCAATAACTCTTGAGCGTATTCGTTTATAGGTAGCTATACTGTTTGCAAGTTTACGAGTTTGCTGTTGCTGATTGTAAAGTTGTGCGGCCGACCACTCGCCACTTGGTTTAAAATTTTTTACGACTTCCATTTCTGCTTCGTCTGCCTCAATAGCAGCTTCTTGAACCGCGATAGACCCCCAGTAACCAATGCGGGTTTTTTCGTCAAGTGTGCGTCCCGTGTACTTCATCCAACCTACATCAGGTTCTTTGTCAAAATAACCCATCTTCTCTAGCGCAAGCCATGTCGACATACTTTCATTCTTTACTAGTCTCGCTAGGCGAGTCGCCTTCAGAACCAATGCTTCTGCCGAAATTCTACCGAGCTCAGCATCATCTAGTATATCTTTTGCAAGTGATATGATTTCTGAATTAATTTCCATATATTTTATACTCTTCGGAGTCCTAAACTATATCAAACTGGCTGCCAGTCAGGGGCTCGAACCCCGATTCCACGCTCCAGAGGCGCGTGTCCTACCATTAGACGAACTGGCAATTAGCGTGTTAAATTATAATACATATGTGGACAAAGTCCAGCGATTGGTTTGTATTTTTAGGGGTGGTCTTGGCGGTTTTGGTCGGCTTTGGGGCTTATAAATTTAATTTGGAAAATAAGAAGCTTTGGACGCCGATGACGTCGAAAGAGCTTGGTTTGGAATGTTTGGAGGATCATTTGAATTTGGAATATCATATTCATTCATATTTGACTGTTTTGGTGGATGGGGTGAATGAGGTGATTCCGGCGGATATTGGAATTACGGATATTTGTATGGCGGAGGTGCATACGCATGATGCTGCGGGGAAGATTCATGTGGAGACAGTGACGGGGGAGAAGTTGATTAGCGTGGATACATTTTTGAAATTGTGGGGGAAGCCATTGCATCGGCCGGGTTATATTTTGACTGTTTATTTGGGTGAGAAGGACGTGACAGATGTGGTGGAGCGTTTGAACTTCTATAATGATGATGATATTGTCTTGAAGTACGAATCCCTTGGTTCTTTGAGAGATAAATAGGTCTCTGAGGAGTTGTTATGTCTTTGTATGGGTACGGTGAAGATTGGCTGGCTAAGGCCCATGAGCTTTTTTGGGTTGGAGATGTGGACGATAATGCTCTGGCTCGTTTGATTGATGAGATCACAGCTATCCGTAAGGATGATCCAAAGGCCTTGTTCAATTTGTGGATCAAAACTGGTGGCGGGGACTTTACGGTCGTCGCAGCCTTTTTGGATTTTATGAGAGTGAAGAAGATTAATCTCATAACGACCGCTTTGGGAGATGTTTCTTCGGCTGGAGTTTTTCTGTTTGGTGCCGGTAAGGCCCGAAGAGCGACTAGATTAACCAAGTTCTATTTTCACAAGGTCTGCGTGAATTTTGACGTTGATAGAGATGTTAATTTGCCGCAGATGAAGCTTGATGCGAAAAATTTGGAAGAGCGACATGAAGAATCGGTCATCATGCTCATGGATCTTTATAGGTTAGATAGAGGGGCTGTGGAGACTTTGCTTAATTCTGAAAGGCGTTGGACGGCGAAAGAAATGAAAAGAAAAGGCTTGGTGGACCAGGTTATTTAACTTCGTAGAAAGGCGGCTGTGATGGCTAGTCACGAAAAAAGATCTAGTAAGTCTAAAGAAAAGCTTGGGTTGGTTTTGGGGCCTGAGGCACCAAAGGTGGTTCATAGGATTTTTTGGATTGGTGATGTTGACGACGCTCATTTGGAGAGGGTGATAGATCAGATTTCCCCAATAATTTTTGACGATCCCATGGCTATAATTGATTTGTGGATTAGGAGCGATGGCGGTCCTTTTAATGTTGCTCAGGCTTTTTTGGATTTCGTGAGAGTGAATAACGTGCAACTGGCGACGACAGCTTTCGGTTATGTGAGCTCGGCTGGCACTTTGATTTTTGGTGCGGGGATTGTGAAGCGAGCCTGTCGAATGTCGAGATTTTTCTTTCATAAGCTTTATGTACCGGTTGAACCTTGTAATATGGATATCGATGAATCTTCTGATCTTCGTGATTCGATTAGGGTGCAGCATCGGTTTTCTAATGACTTGTTAAGGAGGCTTTATAATCTTTCGCAAGAACAAGTAGATTGTTTGATAAAGAGAAAGACTAGGTGGTCGGCTCAGCAAATGAAGAAGATGGGGATTGTGGATCAGATTATTTAAGTAAAAGCCCTAGGAGGGGCTTTTTTATTTGTTTTTCAAGTAGGTTTCATGGGCTTATTTGCTTTATATTGACTTTTTAGGCTTTTTTGTGGTATAATTTAGGTAGGACATAAGCGAGCTATCGTGGCTCGTAAAAATTAGAATTTGGTTAGAAAAACTCTGTTTGCAAAGGAACCTGAACATGGCTACGACGATTCTATTGCTACTTGGTACTTCCGCATTCATCCTATTGGTTACAGCTTGTACTGTCATCGAGCAAAACCGAAAGCTTCGAAAAGGGCTTGATGAGGAGCGGAAGGCTCACGACGAGCGTACCGCCTACCTGAGTGGCGAGTGTAATCGGTTGAGCGGCGAACTCTCGGAGAGCCAAAATGAGCTTCGGGAATTTTGGACAATCAAGACTATGCATGGTTACGATGCAATGCTTGATAGGCTGAAGAGAGAGCAATCGGCTTACAACGACGATAGCCCAACCGTACCCGAAATCTTGCGTAAGCGATGCCCGGGTGAGGGAAATACAGCTATCTGGTCCCCAGAGTAATCCGGCTCGTCCCAGTGGCGGAATGGCAGACGCACCGGACTTAAAATCCGGGGTTCGGAAAGGAGCGTGTGAGTTCGACTCTCA
>CAYHSQ010000006.1:0-21753 GCA_964359365.1 uncultured Candidatus Saccharibacteria bacterium
CTGCTATCTTCGGTCGTTTTCTAAAAATTTTCATCAAAGAAAAGAAGAAGGGTTTTGAAGCTTACTTCTCCTTATTTCTAGTCTTTGCATTTTGTTCTATGGGTGCATGGAGTATCTGGCTAAGTCATGAGATAGTTTTGGTTACCGATAGATTTTGTAAAGTTGCCGATAAGATTATGGAAATTGAAAGAAGGGTCGATTTATTTTCAGGTGAAAACTCAGCTAATAATGAACAAGAAGGAGGGAATTAATAATGAGCGCTACCGGAGTGATTACCTTTGGCGTATTTCTTCTATTGGCATGTGTCTTTTCAGCAGTTTTAGCAATCTGCACCCGTCAGGGATCCATTCTGAAATATTTAGTGTCAATGGTGGTGTGCTTGGCATTAGGACTTTGTTTTTTAGGTATTGGCGCCGGTATGGCTGATGCAATAAAGGACCAGACTTTCAAAGAAGAAAAAACCGTCGAATTCGCAAAACTTTTTTATCACAAAGCTGGTTCTAAATATCATGAATTTTCTTTTGTTAATCTGAGAGGAGGGTTAGAGAATCTTAAAGTTCAAGACTCTCAGTTTTATTTCAATCTCCCAAAAGATAAGATTGAATTCGCAACTTTACGAATCTCCGAAACCGGTCTAATTATGACGGCCGAATTCCATCTCCATAGCCTCGACAGTCTTCATGGCGGCAAGTGGGAAAAGCAAGTTGGTAAAACCAAAGAATCCGGTCAAACACAAGTCATCGAATGACTTGTGGGCAAAGGAGTCACCTCAATGGCCACACTTCATTTATGCATCACGATCCTTTTATTAGTTGGTGTTCTCGCCGTTTTCATCTCTTTTCTGAAAGTTTTCGTTAAAGAGAAGAAAAAAGATCTTTTCGCTTGGCTCTATTTAGCCTTGACTATTATTTGTTGCAGCCTCGGCGCTGGCAGCATCTGGCTAAGTCACGAACAAGTTTTGGCTACCTATCATTTTTGTGACGTGGCAAATAATCTTATCGACGCCTTAGGCGGTTCGTAAATAGAAAATTAATCAAGTATTTCAAATATTCAGCCCCGAATAACTCGGGGCTTTTGATTTTTTATGTATTCATAAAAAATCATCCTGAGCGTAGTCGAAGGATTTCATTACTTACTATCAGGATTGATTTACATTCAAGAAAGTGAGACCATAAATTATGAGTATAATAATTATTTTGGCGCTAGTTTTTGGAGGCGGTACCTCCATAGTGGCCAACGGTTCGTTGCCTGGCGACGCACTTTATAACGTAAAAACCAACGTTAACGAGAAGGTGGGGGGGTTATTCACTTTTAGCACCGAGGCTAAAGCTAATTTCGATGCCGAATTAGTGGGTAAGAGATTAGAAGAGTTGGAGCAATTAACCGTGAGCGGTCACCTTAATGCCGAAAACCGCGCGAAGGCTGAGGCAGTATTAGAGAAAAATCTTAGTAGTTTTAAAGCCAATGCAGATACTTTAGAAAAAAATAAAGAGAATTCTAAAGCTGTTAGCGTTAAATCTAATCTAGAAGCCACCCTCAAGGCCCATCAACGACTCTTCTTGAGTCTTAAGTCTGAAAACCCCGAGGCCAATCAAGAGGTTGGTTCAGTTATAGTTAAGCTTAATTCCAATCTAAATCTTATTACTAGCGAAAGAATGAGGAGTGAGGGGCGACTTTCTGCGGAAGCTAATACCGATCAAGAAGGGTCTGCTCAGGGCAAAATGAAGGCCGCTCAGAATAAGATTGATGAAGTGATGAAAGTTGAAGCTAGACTAAAAGCTTCTTTAAGTGCTGATGTGCTAGCATCTGCCGAAGCTAAATTACAACTAGCCAATCAGGCCATGGTAGATGGTAAGGCGGAGCTTGAAGCTAAAGCCTACAATGAGGCTTTCCTTAAATTCCAAGCTGCTATGAATTTTGCACAAGAAGCTAAAGTTACTTTTGAAACTGGTAGCCGGTTAGAAGTTGGTCTCGGTTTAATTAAGGCAAAAATCAAAGCTAAGGTTGAGGGTGAACCTGAAGTTGATAACAGGGTTTCTGATGAGGGTAGAAACGATAAAGCCGAAGATAAATCTAATTCCTACAATGCCAATTATCTTAATGTTGATTCTAATACCGATGTTAAAGTTGAAACCAAGCCATTAGATGTAAATGGCAATGTTAAAGTAAAGCTCGGACTTTAATTAACAAAATCTAACTTATCGATTAGTAGCTTAGACCCCTCGTTCCAGTTCTTTGGAGCGAGGGGTCTTTTCTTTGGCGTTATAAAACACTAAGATATACCTATGTTGCAATCTCGGCTTTTTGCCAAAACCTCCAAGAATTTTCCTAAAGACGAGGAATCTATCAATGCCAAATACTTACTTCGTGCCGGATATATTGCTAAAAATTCCGCTGGAGTTTTTACTTTCTTGCCGCTTGGCTTGAGAGTTTTAAATAAAATTAGCCAAATCGTTCGCGAAGAAATGAATGCTTTGGGTGCCGAAGAGCTTTTAATGCCGGCTTTAATTGCTAAGTCTTACTGGGAAGCTTCTGGTCGCTGGAATGTGCCGGTAGTTTATAAAATTAAAACCGACCGCGAAGAATATGGCTTAGGCTGGACTCACGAAGAGGTGATTAAAATTATTGCCGATCAATTTATTTTGAGCGACCGTGATTTGCCTCAGGCGGTTTATCAAATTCAAAATAAGTTCAGGATGGAGCCTCGAGCACGAAGCGGTCTTTTACGTGGTCGCGAATTTTTAATGAAAGATTTATACAGTTTCCATAAAGACGAGGGAGGCCTCAATGCCTTTTACGAATCAGCCAAAGCCGCTTATTTAAAAATTTACAAACGTTTGGAAATGCCAGTTGTGGTCGCCGAAGCTTCTGGTGGTGATTTCACTAAAGATTTTACGCATGAGTTTCAGGCTCTAGTTGAAAGCGGCGAAGACACGATTTTCCACTGTTCCAAATGTGATTACGCTCAAAATAAAGAAGTTGCCAAAGTAAAAGCGGGGGATGCTTGCCCTAAAAACTGTGGTGGCGAAGTTAAAGAAAGCCGAGCGATCGAAGTGGGTAATATTTTCCGCCTCGGTCAGAGATTTTCCAATTGGTTCATGGGTTCTTATGGTATCGGCATTTCTCGTATCATGGGGACTATCGTAGAAATGTCTCATGATGATCGCGGGATTATTTGGCCAGAGGCTGTTGCACCTTTCCGAGTTCATCTTCTTGCTCTTGGCTTAGATAAGTCCGAAGCCGTGAAAGAAAACGCCGCCAAACTTTACGAAACTTTAAAAGCTAAGAACATTGAGGTTCTGTTCGATGACCGTTTAGTCCCTGCCGGTGAAAAACTTTTCGATGCCGATCTTTTAGGCATTCCGACTAGATTGATTGTTAGTGAAAAAACTGGTATTAAGATAGAACTAAAGCAACGCCGAGAAAAAGACAGTCAGCTGCTCGATGTTGCCGAAGTTTTACAATGTTTAAATTCTTAAGTCGTTTCGGCCGAGATGTTGGCATTGATCTTGGCACTAGTAATACCGAAATTTATTTAGCTAATCGTGGGATTGTAGTCAACGAGGCTACTTTGGCCGCGATCAACAATAAAACCGGCCAACTCGTGTCTTTCGGCAACGAAGCCAAGAAAATGATCGGCCGCACTCCGATTCACATCGACATCGTTCGCCCGATTGTTAACGGTGTCATTTCCGATTTCGAAGCTACTGAAGCGATTTTAAAAAATTTCTTAAAACTTGCCGGCGAAAAGGATCGTTTTTTACAATTCCGCCGAGCCGTCGTTGCCATTCCCGCTAATCTCACCGAGGTCGAAAGAAAGTCTGTGGAAGATGTGGTTATTTCTGCTGGTGTCAGCCGCGCTTATTTAATTGATCAAGCCTTGGCAGCCGCTCTCGGTGCTCGCCTTCCTATTCACGAACCCACCGCTAACATGATCGTCGACATCGGCGCCGGCACCACTGAGATCGCAATTATTTCCATGGGCGGCAAAGTTATTTCTAAAAGCTTGAAAATTGCCGGCGAAAAATTAAATGAAGACGTCATCCGTTTTATTCGCGATGAGTTCCGTTTAATTATTGGTGAGCCAACCGCCGAAGACTTGAAGATTCAAATTGGCTCAGCTATGCCTTTAACCGACAAATTAGAAATGGTAATTCAGGGTCGTGACAATTCTAACGGCCTTCCTAAGGAGGTTACAGTTCGAGACATTCACGTTCGCACCGCTATTTCCAAATCCCTCCGCACCATCGTGGAAAATATTCGTAGCGTTATCGAATCCGCCCCCCCAGAACTTTCTGGTGATATTTTAAAAAACGGTGTTTTCATTTGTGGGGGTACGAGTATGCTCAGGCTTTTAAGCGAGATGATCTCTCGTGAACTTTCGGTCGCCGTTCATTTAGTGGACGATCCTAAAACCTGTGTCGTTCGAGGCACCGGTGTCGCCGTCGAAAGATTTGAAGAATTCAAAGAGGTTTTGACCTACCCTTATGCTCCGAGAGACATCAAGGTGTAGAATGAAGTTATGCGCTCCGTCTTTCCCATTATTCTTTTACTCTTTTTACTCTTTTTTTTAGGTAGCCGTTTCATTTTCGCTAAAAGTAAATTAGTGGACTTACTCGACTCCACAATTAATACGCCCATCGCTTTTTTAAATGGAGCTTGGTATTCCTTTGGTAATATCGAAGTGATCGACGCTTTAAAAAAAGAAAATGACAGCTTAAAAGCCGAGTTGTGGCTTTTCAAAAAAGACATCAGTGGTAAAAAAGAAAAAGGTTTATTATTAGCCAAAGTTTTTGCTAATTATCCTTTCAATGATAAGAGTCTAATTTATGTTAATTTAGGCTCTAAAGATGGCGTTAAAAAAGGGATGCTTGCCACGGTCGGCAGCAGTATTTTCCTAGGTGAGGTCACTGATGTTTCCGAAAATCTTTCCACTATCAAAACTATTTTTAGTCGCGATTCTCAATTTGCAGTTAGAATTGGCGACAAGGAAGTTGAAGCGCTGCTTTCTGGCGGACCAAGCCTAGACCTTAAAATGCTTACTAAAAATAATGATCTCAAAGAACGTGATACGATTTTCTTGGCTACTAAGGGTTTGCCATATGGCATGAAGCTTGGGGTTTTGCGCTTGGGCGAATCTGGGCGAGGTACTTCGGTTTATGAGTCGGCCTCCCTCGAAGTTTCCTATGACTTATCGGAGTTGAGCGAAGTATGGTTGCACCAATAATTTTAATCTTTTTTTCCAATCTAGTTCAGGCCTCGGTTTTTATTAACTACTGGAGTTTTAGGCCAAATCTAATTTTTGTTTCACTTCTCACCCTTACCTTTTTTGAACGTGATGCTAAAAGATTTTGCCTCCTCGTTTTGTTGGCCGCCCTTTTACTAAAATTTCCTAACGCTTTTGCTAGTTGGAGTTATGCTGCTACCTTAGTTATCCCCATCTTTTTCTTCTATCTCCGAAAATTATTCCCGCTTAATCTCTATTTTAGTTTGGCTTCGGGTATAATTTTGGGCACAGCTCTAATTAATCTCAGTCTTACCCCTGAAATTTTATATAATCTCCCCATTGGCTTTTTAGTTTTTTTGTACTTAAATTGGAGCTATGAACAAGTCCTCGCTTGATCTCGAAGAGGCTTTTTTAGAAGAGGCGGCTCCTGGCGAAAGAAGTTTGGAATTAGCTCTCGATTTCCGCGCCTTCGTTTTTGTCGGTATTTTAGCGGGCCTTTCCTTGGCGCTTATTATTAGTCGTTTAATTTATCTTAATTATTGGGAAGGCGATTATTATGGAGCTCGTAGTAAAAATAATTCTAATAAAGAAATCGTCGTCCGTGGTGAACGAGGCATCATTAAAGATCGCTACGGTAAGCCTCTGGTAAAAAATATTCCTTCTTGGAGTATTTATATCAACACCTCAGATTTTTTTAAAACTCCTAAAGACTTTAAGGTTAAGGTGGCTCGGCTGGCTGATCTAACTAACTTAAAAGAAGAGGAATTAACGGCCAAATTAAAATCCACTGATATTTTAAAAATCCCCAGCCTTCTTCTGGCTAAAGATGTTACCTCAGAAGTCGCCATCAATTTAAGAGCTGAAAATATTATCGGCGTTGAAGTTAAAGACGATTATAAAAGAGATTATCTAGATCCAAGAATTTTTTCGCATCTCTTGGGTTACATCGGCGTCTCTGCAAGTAACGAAGATGTAACTGGCTTAGCTGGCCTCGAGGCCTATTACGACAAACCATTGAGAGGCAAAGATGGTTTGTTTACAGTTTTCCGCGATGCCAAAGGTAATATTTTAGACGAAAAATTAGTGGAAGATCAAGCGCCCGGATCGGATCTTAATTTAACCATCGACGCCGAATTTCAAAGATATTTTTACAAGCGTTTTGAAGAAGGCATTAAGAGTCTTGATCGTCATTCCGGCGCCGGCATCGCCATCAATCCCCAAACCGGCGAAATTTTAGCTCTCTTTAGTTATCCCGGCTTCGACAACAACGCTCCGGCCAAAGCTCTCAAAGAAGATTATAAGCCACTTTATAATCGAGCCATCTCCGGTGTTTATAGTCCCGGCTCCACTTTCAAGCCTTTTGTTGCGGCCGGTGCTTTGAAAGAAGGGGTTGTGAAACCAACCGATGAATTTCTTTCCAAGGGTTATATCGAAATTCCCAATCCATATTTTCCAGATAAGCCGAGTCGTTTTCTCGACTGGCGCCCCCAAGGTTACGTCAATGTTTTTTCTGCTCTCGCTAAATCAAGTAACGTTTATTTTTATATTGTTGGCGGTGGTTTTAAAGATATTGTTGGGCTTGGCGTTGATCGCATTCATAAGTATTGGGATTTTTTCAAGCTTGGTGAGAAAACCGGGATCGATCTTCCTAGCGAAAACGTCGGCTTCTTTTGGACTCCCGCCGAAAAAGAAAAAAAGACCGGTGTGCCGTGGCGCGTGGGCAACACTTATAATGTTTCGATCGGCCAAGGTGATTTAGCGATGACCCCCATTAGATTAATTACAAGTAATGCCGCCATAGCAAATGGTGGCAAAATGTACCAACCTTTCATCGGTAAAAGTATCACCGACGATCATGGTAATAAAGCGATACTAAACAAACCCACTCTTGTGAAAGATTTTACCGACTTCTTACCGATTTTAACGGACGTGAAGCAGGGGATGCGGGATGGCGTAGCTAAGGATTATGGCACCTCTCATGCCTTGGTTGATATTCCTTTTTCAATTTCTGCCAAAACCGGTAGTGCTCAAATTCAAAACAACACCAAGACCAACGCTTTCTTTTTAGGCTTTGCCCCATCCGACAAACCAGAAATAGAAATCGAAATCTTAATCGAAGATTCCAAATCCGGCAGCGCCAACACCATCCCCATCGCCCACGATGTTCTAAAATGGTATTACGAAAACCGCTATAAAAAACACTAATCACTATTTACCCGTTCCCGCTCCATTATCTTTACTGCCCTCGCTTGTCATTCCTGCGGAGGCAGGAATCTAATCATCGACTATTCCACGATACGTGATTCGTATCCCGTATCTCTGTTATAATCAATCCAATGGATAAAATCCTCGTCGCCAACTGGAAAATGAATCCAAGTACTTTGCCTGAAGCTGTGGAATTAGCTCGTGCCAGTGACCATGAAGGCGTCATTCTCTGCCCCCCTTTTATTTATTTGCACGCATTAAGAGACGAAGTGATGAATGCCCCCCTGGGCGCCCAAGATCTTTTCTGGGAAGGGGAGACTGGGCCATTTACGGGCGAAGTCTCGGCACGGATGTTAAAAAATTTAGGCGTCAGTCATGTCATCATCGGCCACTCCGAAAGAAGAAAAAGATTTCACGAAACCACCGAAATTTTAAATCATAAACTTAAAGTAGCCTTAGCCGCCGGCCTAACCCCCATCGTTTGCATCGGTGAAGAATTAGAAGAAAAAACAAATGGCCAAAGCGAGGCTGTCTGGCAAAAACAATGTGCTGAAATTTTTAAAGACGTCCAAACCAATAGTTTAATCTACATCGCCTACGAACCCGTTTGGGCCATTAGCACCAACAAAAATGCTCTCCCCGACACTCCCGAAAACGCCGCCAATGCCATTAATTTTTTACAGCTTGTCATCTCGAGTCATTCCACACCCCCTGTCATTCCTGCGGAGGCAGGAATCTTCGGTGTATCGCCATCAAGCATCAAATTCCTCTACGGCGGCTCCGTCAACTCCTCTAACGCCGCGAGCTTCCTAGACTTACCCAATGTTTCTGGCCTCCTCGTTGGCGGCGCCAGCCTAAAAATCCCCGAGTGGCAAAAAATGATGGCGTTAATCTAGTTATGAGATTAGTTTTTGGAGATAAATTTTCATATTTAGGTTTAACTATCCTAGTGATTTTTGTTTTTATATATTTTTTAAATAGTAGTGGTCAGAGTCATTTAATTAAGGCCGAAGTTATCGAAACTTGTTTTGTGTGCATGTATCAAGATATCCCTGAGTGTAGCGAGCTTATTACAGAGCAAAAATCTTCCAATCCTTGGGGTAGTTTCACTAGTAGGCCGATGAATAAAGAGGAGTGTGAAGGTAAGATTGCTAGTACTGGTTTTAATGAGTGTGTTTTTAAGGAAGATGAGGGAGGTGGGGGTAAATGCATTAGCCGTTTTATAAATGAGTGCAACGAGTTGAAGAAAACTACGTACATAAATTATAGATCCTTAGTAATTGAAAGAGGTGATTTTTTAACCAAATCCGATTCGGTCTCTGTTGAAGCTCTTAAGTTAGGGAATTTATCCTGCAAAAACCCAATTGTTTTTCACTCTGGTCATGGTCAAGGCTTGAGGCTTTCTTGTGATAAAGTTTCGGGCTGTTTTAGTTTTGTGGCGCCAGGTGGCACATTAATTTTTAAAGATTCGAGCTGCGAAACTTTTAAGGATCTCAGTAAAGTTAAAGAGGCCGGTGAAAAATTAATGGCCGAAAGATTAAAAATAGATCCAAGCTTTAGGTTTGGAGGTGAAATTATTTTCACCGCCAATCAAGCCACTGCTTCTACGTGTGCTAGTTCCTTTGCCACCTTAGTTATTAAGCCAGATAGCTCTTCTATTGTTTATGATAAGTGTAGTAAGTTGGGTTATAAGAATTATTGTACTAACAATCTTTGTTATAAAATTTTTGAAAAGGCTACCTGCGTTGATGATAGTAACTCTAAGCTATTAAAAAATAAGATTTGTTGTCCTCCGGTAAGCTATGCGCAAAGGATTAATTCTACTTTGGGTATCGCTGGTATAAAGAATGAGTGGTTGGAAGAATCTAAATCAGGCCAATGCCCCAATCTTAAGGAGGTAATTAAGGCCTACTGCCCAAAGAGAGATAATAACGAATTAGAAAATAAAACAACTACTCCATCTAGAGATAACTGTCTTATTAAGGCAAGAAAGTTATGCGAAGGCCCATCTTATAGCGGATATTTTAAAATTGATGAAAGTGATGTTAAGAGAAGTTTGGATGGAGAAGATTTAATAAGTTACAGTTGCTTTGTCAGAAGTTAATCAAACAAAAAATCCCCGGCACCAGGGGATTTTGCTAATCAGGAATTCGAATGAACCGTTTAGATTCACTGGAGAAATCATAAGTACCCACTTCATCAATAAATCCAACCGTTTTATTTCCGGGGTGACCCACACCCAATTCATTGGTTTCAATCTCACTCACACCTAGTGTGACATGGTCATCCATGGTGTTAATTACGATCACAAATTTATCGAAAAAGAGCATTTTATCTCTCATATTATTTATGGGTAGGACTAATCGATTTTTGTTTTCATCTGCAACTGCAAAATTACCTTCGGTTTTATAAACCAAAATCCTTAATCTTTGCGGTTTATTTCCGGACATCTTCTCCTCCATTAAAAGCGTCAAATAACTAAAAACATCCTAGCAAATTCTTTGAGATCGTTGCAACTTTACCCCGTTAGGTGCGTTAGCTACCTAACGGGGTTGACAGATTTAACCCCTTTTGCTATACTGCCCTGGAGTGAGTATGGTTTTTTTACTCAAGCCTCACGGTTTAAGTAAGAACTACACTTCCAATATGTTAGAGAAAGGCCCCGAAGATTTATTTCTTCGGGGCTTTTCTCTATTTAGTACTAATCCCTGCCCCCTGTCATCTCGAGTCCTAATTCCGAGAATTAGGACGAGGAGATCTAGAACGTTAGTTCGTATTAATAATTTGGAAACCGCTAACGCTAGACCTTCTCGCTCTGCTCGAGGTGACACGTCAAATTTGCACTCTTAACTCATTTTTCCTATAATAACCTCGAGACCATAGCTAGCGTACTCATTTATATAAACATATTGGAGGTCACCTCTATGGTCTCAGCTAAGCTTAATCAAAACGGCTTAGCTTCTTCGCTTTTTAAATTGTAGAGAAAGAGCCAAGAAGCTAAGCCGTTTTCCCGTACCCACACCCATTCCAAATTCTAGTTACTAGATTCTAAATTCTACCCAATTATGTTCCAAAAAAATATTCCTCTCAAAAGATATAGTCATTATAAGATCGGCGGTAACGCCACTCACTTTTTCGAAAGTGGTGATTTGGAGTCGGTTATTCAGGCCGTCGCCAAAGCTGACGCCGAGAAACTCCCAGTTTTTATTTTAGGTGGTGGCACAAACTTATTAATTAACGATGCCGGTTATGCCGGCCTTGTTCTCAAGCCAAAATTCTTAGGCATCAAGCGTGAAGGTGATTTCTTAAGAGTGGGCAGCGGCACTTCGATGGAAGAGTTGGTTCATTATGCCGCCGAAAACGGTTTGGCGGGGCTTGAGTGGGCAGGTGGTTTGCCTGGTGAAGTGGGCGGTGCTGTTCGCGGCAACGCCGGTGCTTTCGGTGGTGAAATTAAAGATTCTATCCATGAAGTCTTCACTTTAGATTTTAGTAAGCCCGTTGCCAACATGGCTTGCCACACCAACAAAGATTGTAATTTCGGCTATCGCGACTCGGTTTTCAAATCCGGTTCCAAGGCCGGTAGGGAAGTAATTTTAGAAGCCGTTTTCAAGCTTAATCCCGGCAATAAATATGATTTGCAAAAAGTTGTCGATGAAAAAATCACCTGGCGCAAAACCCGTCAGCCCCTCGACTACCCCAACATCGGCAGTATTTTTAAAAACGTAGATTTTAAAACCGTCCCCAAGCAATGGCAAACTAACCCAGAATTTTTAAGTAAATTAAAAACCGACCCTTTTCCAGTTATTCCTACCGCCTATCTCATCGACCAAGCCGGCCTGAAGGGCGTGAGTTCTGGTGGCGCCATGATTTCTCAAAAGCACCCTAACTTCATCGTCAATTCCCTCCACGCTTCTTCTGATGACGTAAAAAATCTTATTAATTTAGTAAAATCCGAAGTCAAAGCCAAATTCGGCATCACCCTCGAAGAAGAAGTTATTTTTGTTTAGTTTCCATACTCATCAATTTAACCTTGTCATTCCCGCGGAGGCGGGAATCTACGTAAAGCTTGGGAATACCAAATTCGCAGATCTATATCCTCCAAATGACAACCGCTCCAATTAGGAGTATTATATTTATAGCTGTTTGATTTCTCTTTTATAAGGAGAGAGAGCCATGAAAAAGAAGCTCTCTAAGATTTTTACTTATGGCTTTTGGATTATTTTAGCTCTCATCTGTCTGAATTATTTTAATCATTATGAAAACGAAGTGACTTCGGACGGCTTTCATTTTTCTCGTGGCTACAAATTATTTGGTAAGAGAACCTACACTAAAGATTTTGCGAGTGGTCGCGAACTAATTGAAATTCGTGATGGTTTTGGTAATCAGACTCAAATCGAGTTCGATAGTCAAAATAATCTCGTTTCGAGTGTTTTCAAATTCAAAAAGTTTTTGCTTTTGAGACAATCAGATAACTCTATTACGTTCTCAAAAAGACTGACTCATAAAACCGTGCCTTTCAAAGTTTACGAAGCGGAATTTTCTGAAGCTCATAAGCTGCGCGATATTATTCAAAAGCAGTTCGCTAAAATGATCGGAAAGGAGCCAGCTCCAGTTATGCCCAAACCAAAATTCGATCTTCCAAGTGACTTCAACGATTCTTCAATTCCTTATTTAGACGATGGCTTCGAACATGAGGCACCTCCTCCACCAGACTCTGGTGTAGTGCCGCCGAATCCAGAAAAAATTAACTAAACCGCGGGTTTCATCCCTCGGTTTTTAATTTTCTTCGATTGCGAAGAAAATTACCCTGAGCGTAGTCGAATGGGTTACATTATTTGTATAAACAATTTATCCACCTGTCATTGCGAGGTTAGTTTTGTTTAATTTTGTAAAAATTAATCACAAAACTCCCGTGGCAATCTTCGTGAAGTTTAGGAATACTTATTAAGCAAATTTACATTTCAAAAATAAAAAAATCACCGCCAAGCGCGTAGCTTGTAGCGGTGAAATTGTCGTAAGTGTCTCAATCCGACCTCGTTCTCAAACGACGACGCGCTCGGGAATCGTTCGGTCATATCCATCGTTTAGCTGGTGGTTCTGCTGATCACCTCTAGTACTTTCGATAAAACTTTGGAAGGCTGCTGCTTCGTTTCGCGGAGAATCTTGGTTACCTAGCCAAGTATGTTCTTGGTTGCTAGGCCCTGTCGCTAGCATGGTGGAATCTCCGCGTCCCCCAAAGTCGTGCAAGATGAGTGTGCTATTATCGATGGCCCCTCCCACTGCAGATTTCAATGCTAGCGCGCGGTTTGCAACTCCAAGGTCGTGGTGGCCATTCGCCTGGCGAGCCTCTGCAAGCTCCTCGGCGTACACACTAGCCTCCCCGATGTAGTTGAGAGCCTTCAATCTGAAGATGTTTCCCCTCACATAGAGAAAGATGATGAGCGCCACAAGGTAAACGGCAAAAATTGCCAAACACCCGACAGCAAACTGCGACAGATGGATTACGTACATGACCGGTTCCTTTGCAAAAACGTTCAAGGTTCAAGCTTGGCAAGCTACACGCCCACCCCTAGTTATTTTCATATAATACCATATAGTATCATAAAAAGTCAATAGTTAATATTTTGTCATTCCCGCGGAGGCGGGAATCTTCGTCGATTTAGGTAAAACTAGGCATTTCTAGATTCCACGTAGATCCCCGTTTTCACGGGAATGACAGTTTACGTAGTTTTAAAAATAAAAAATCACCGCCAAGCGCGTAGCTTGTAACGGTGAAATTGTCCCAGATGAGAGTCGAACTCACACGCTCCTTTCGGAACCCCGGACTTTAAGTCCGGTGCGTCTGCCATTCCGCCACTGGGACACTGGCAACTAACCCATTCCACCCTCTGGCTGGACACTTAGTCTTACCATCGAAAGTGAGCTTCGATTAAGCTTTTTCCCGAGACTTTCGAGGTCGTTAGGGTTGCTGGTCGGTGTGGCGACATCCTGACTAGGCTGTTGTTCCCGATCTTCTTTCCTAAGTCTTCTCTTGAAATCGTCCAGGTACGTCTGAAGAAGTGTTTGAGATTCAGACAGCTCACCTTTGAGTCGAGTGATCTCTTCGTCCTTCTCCATGACAGCCCTTCTTTGATCAATAGAGATCCTGGAGAATTGATCGCGTTCGTTCTCAAGAACCCCCATTGTCCAAAGTCGAGCTTGCGACTCCGCCGAAGTGTTGATGAGCTTGGACTTGAGTTCTGAAACTCGCACCAGGAGGTAGACTGCCAATGTGGTGGAGATTACGAAAGCGATTCCAAACAAGCAAGCAGCGATCGGATACATGTCAGGTTCCTTTGCAAAGAGAGTTTTTCTAACCCAAACCTAGTTTTTCGAGCCAACATGGCCCGTTTGTGTTCTATTTATATTATACCATAAAAATCTATACAAAGTCAATCTAAGTCCATAAAAGCCATAAAACCTACTAAAACCTGTCATTCCCGCGTAGGCGGGAATCTTCGTGAAGCTTAGATGATTTACTTAGTAGATTCCCGTTTTCACGGGAATGACAAAGGTGGCGTTAAATTGCCCAAATCCCAGTTTTAGTCTATAATTCTGTCTATATCTGTAATATCGCTAAGATTCTACGGCTAAATTTTATAGTTAATTATTTTTTTATGATCAAAAAACTACTCAACATTGTCTTTAATACCCAAAAAGGTTTAGATAAAAAAATCTCCCAAATTAACGGTCTCGAGTCTCAAGTCTCCGAGCTGTCTAACGAAGGCTTAAGAGAAAGAAGCTTAGAGCTCAAGGCTGAATTAGTCGGTGGTAAAACTCTCGATGATATTTTGCCCGAAGCATTTGCTTTAGTGCGTGAAACTTCTAAAAGGCTTTTGAAGCAGCGTCATTTTGATGTTCAGCTAAAAGGCGGTATCGCATTGCATAGCGGCAAGATCGCCGAGATGATGACCGGTGAAGGTAAAACTTTAGCTGCTACTGCGCCGGTCTATTTGAACGCACTGGCCGGTAAGGGTGTGCACGTTATTACTGTTAACGATTATTTAGCCAAGAGAGACATGGTGTGGATGGGTCAGATCTATCATTTCCTCGGACTTTCGGTGGCCTGTTTAATTCATGACCAAGCTTATGTTTACGATCCTTCTTGGAAGGCTGCGGATAATCAGTTAGAAAAAGATGCCGAGCGCGATTTAACCGGCAGCTTTATGATTCAGGAGGATTATTTGCGTCCTGTCACTCGTCGCGAAGCTTATTTAGCAGACATTACTTATGGCACTAATCACGAATTTGGTTTTGATTATTTAAGAGACAACTTGGTAGCTAAGCTTGAGCAGCAAGTGCAGCGTGGTCAAAACTTCGCCATCATCGACGAAGTTGACAGCATCTTAATCGACGAAGCCCGCACCCCGCTCATTATTTCCGCCCCCGATGCCGAAAGTAGTAATAACTATAAAATTTTCACAAAGATCGTCGCTCAATTAGAAAAAGGTGCACATTATGAAGTTGATGAAAAACTTCGCTCGGTGAACATTACTCAGGAGGGGATCGACGAGGTAGAAAAAGCTCTCGGCATCGAAAACTTTTATTCTCCCGAAAATTTACGCCTTTCTCATTATCTCCAAGAGTCTTTGAAAGCCCACGGTCTTTTCAAGCTCGATAAAGATTATGTTGTAAAAAATGACGAAGTAATTATCGTCGATCAATTTACTGGCCGTATGTTGCCTGGCAGGCGTTATTCCGCGGGACTTCACCAAGCGATCGAAGCGAAAGAAGGTGTGAAGATTCAAAACGAATCGCGTACCTACGCTTCGATCACGATTCAGAACTACTTCAGACTTTATAAAAAGATCGCCGGCATGACTGGTACTGCTCAAACTTCCGCCGAAGAATTCGACAAAGTTTATAAGCTCGAGGTTGTTAGTATCCCAACCAATCATAAATTAATTAGAAAAGATTTGGTTGACTTAATCTACAAAAATAAACTAGCAAAATATAAGGCGATTATTGAGGATGTGAAAGTGCGTCACACTGCTGGTCAGCCGATTTTGATTGGCACGGTTTCTATATCTAATAACGAAGAGCTTTCCCAAATGCTTTCTCTAGCCGGTATTAAACACGAGGTTTTGAATGCGAAAAATCACGAACGGGAGGGGATGATTATTGCTCAAGCGGGGCGACTTGGTGGTGTAACGGTGGCCACCAACATGGCCGGCCGCGGTGTGGACATTATTTTAGGTGGTAATCCAGTGAATGGTGAGGAGGCGAAAAAAGTAAAAGATCTCGGTGGTTTGTATGTGGTGGCGACTGAAAGGCACGAAGCTCGTCGCATCGACAATCAGCTCCGTGGCCGCGCCGGCCGTTGGGGTGACCCGGGTCTTTCTCAATTCTATCTCTCTCTCGACGATGATATTTTGCGCATCTTCGGCGGCGATCGCTTAAAGAGCATGATGACCACGCTCGATATTCCCGAAGATATGCCGATCTCCTCTTCTTTAGTTGGTCGAGCCGTTTCTCAAGCTCAATCTAAAATCGAAGGTTTAAACTTCGACGCCCGTAAGCATCTTTTGGATTACGACGATGTAATCAACAAGCAAAGACTAGCGATTTACAGAAAGCGCCAAGAAATGCTCGAGACCAAAGCTCACCCACAACTTTTATCCGTTCTAGATTTATTCTGGATGAATCAGTTAGAAAATATTGAAGCTTTAATGGAGTCTGTTCGTTTGCGCGCCTACGGTCAGCACGATCCTTTAGTAGAATTCCGCCGCGAAGCGCATATTCTATACACCAACATGCTCCGCGCTTTCGACGATTGGTACAACGAACACAAAGACCAAATCACCGCCTGGGAAGCTGAAAAAGAGAATAAGTTATCTGTCAGCTCAGGCAGTGATACTCTAAGAAGCGGCCACTACGAAATCCCCATGGGCGTAGATTTAAGTAAAATCGAACGCAACGACCCATGCCCCTGCGGCTCCGGCAAAAAATTCAAAAAGTGCCACGGCCTGAATATTTAACTCATATATTTTTCACCCCGGACTCGATCCGGGATCCAGTTCAATTTAAATATTAAAATATTATGGAAAACAAAGAAGTAATTTATCCAAAAACAGGTCTTGCAATAATGGTCATGAAAGACGGCAAAGTTTTACTCGGCAAGCGCCAAGGTGCTCATGGAGCCGGAAATTATGCTTTCCCGGGCGGTAAATTAGAATGGGGAGAATCTTTCGCAGATTGCGCTAAAAGAGAAACTCTAGAGGAAGTCGGTATTGAAATTGATAACATCAGGTTTCTTCGCCTTTTGAATTTTAAGGCCTACGACAAGCATTTCGTAGATATTGGATTTTTAGCAGATTGGAAGAGCGGCGAGCCCCAAGTTATGGAACCCGAAAAATGTGATGGTTGGGCTTGGTACGATCTAAATAACTTACCAACCCCTCTTTTTAATGGCTGCGAAAGTTGTATTAAAGCTTATAAAACCGGCAAGAATTATTTTGATATGTAAATCTATACCCTATGAAAGACTTAGAAACTAAAATCCTTAAACACTTAAAAGATCGAGCTTGGGACAATTTGCGTCCTTCGGATATGGCTAAGTCCATCATGATCGAAGGGGCCGAGCTTTTAGAAATCTTCCAATGGGAGAATCTCCCACTCGAAGAAATCAAAAAGAATAAAGAAAAAATGGTGGAGATTAAAAAAGAGCTAGCTGACGTTTTAATTTGCGCCCTCCAGTTATCAGTCTCATTAAAACTCAATACTAAAAAGATTATTCTCGACAAGCTAGCCCTCACCGCTAAAAAATACCCAGCCAAATTAATGCGCGGGAGGAAGGGCGAGCCCGGCACCGAAAGCGAATATTGGCGTATCAAAAAAGAATATCGAGCCAAAAATTTATAAACAAAAACCGCCACTTGGGCGGTTTTAAAATCTTAATATACGGTCGGATTAAGAGCTTCTTGAGCTTCTACAATTAGCCTGTCGGCTTCCGTTACCGGACCATATGAAAGAACGCCCTCATGATGAACCGGGCAGTTTTGAGATCGGGCAATTGGGTAACATGGACAATCACATTCAAATCGAAACTTCAAAAGTCTATAAGATAAAGTCACGGCCAGTTCTTCCCTGCTAAAACAGGTCACTCCCAAATGCCGGAGCTCTTTTTCCACTCTAGTTTCTGGAAAGGCGGAACCCCAATCACTCAAAAATCTTTTTTCTCCAGCTTTAGTTAGTTTGAAATAATGCACCGACTCTCTTAGTTCGGTATTATTTTCAGAGTTGAAAAGTAGACCAGAATCAACTCCCCAAGCTACGGCCGCTGCCATAAATCCTTGGTTATTAATATTAGAAGTGAGAAAAACACTCTCTCTTCGATTAATCTCAAATAATCTCACAAAACAGGCTTCAAATTTACCCATATCATAATCTCTAATATGAGCTCTACCAAAACCCAAAATCGCTGGTTCGTTCACGGCGCACCTCCTTTATTGTGCAATCTTCTTTGCTAAATTCACTGAATGAGATTCACCGGGCCGACCTTCGTGGTGTAGTGGGCACCCCAACGCTTTAGTGCTTGGATACGCCGGACAGCAACATCTAAAAGTTAACTCCAATGTTCCGTAAGTCATTCTAATCTCGCAAATCATCTGATTCCTTCTTTCTTCGCCGCTAAAATGAAAGCCAAGCGGTTGTAGTTCTTTCTCTACATAAGTCGGATTTCTATCGGTTTTAGGAAAGGCTTTTACATCAGCTTCAATTCTATCTAGTAGGAGGGGCCTGTGCTTTCTTAATATGCTTATCACCTCACCAATTTCACCCGCAGATTCAATTCGAAGTTCCAAAAATTCATTACCCACCTCATTATCAGTGAACTCATCAGGCTTTAGTACTATCAATTTAAATCGTTCCAGCGGAGTTATATTCATAAAGTGCCCCCTTCGGTGCACCATAACCTAAAAGGCTATGGCGACTATTTAAGATTCAAACAACCAAAAACAAAATATCACAAAATACTATATTAGGTAAATGCTACTTATTTTTAAGCTTAATCAAGGTCATGATCGCGATTCCCACACAAACAAGCTGGAGCACCAATGCCGGCCACGCTTTTTGATACAAAACATTAATCGCCACGCACAAAGACGCCACTAAGTTCATTATCTGATAAATCTTGCCTTGTCCTTGCAGTGTTCCCTTAGAAACTAAATAATAAGCCGAAATAATCAAGATCGTCCCGATCCACCCCATAATTTGAGTAAATAACTCCATAAGATTAAAGTAATAGTGTGCTAAAAGATAAATTCAATCAAATTTACTCCGACCCAAACTTTACTCCTCGTGAAAAGCCGAGCGAAATTGTCACTAAAATAAAAAAATATTTGGAAGGGGGTAGCGTTTTAGATCTTGGAGCAGGGGATGGGCGCAACTCGCTTTACTTAGCTAAGCAAGGTTTTTCAGTGACCGCTGTAGATTTTTCAGCTGTAGCAATGGCTAAATTAGAAAATTTAGCCGAAGAAAAGAATCTCAAAATTACTACCGTGGTTTCAGATGTTACAAGCCTAACTATTAAAGATAGCTACGAAGCAATTTTAGTTATTCAATTATTCCACAACCTTACCAAGCCCGAGGTTTTGAATCTTATAAAAAAGATTAAATCTCAAACCAAAGAAGGTTGTTTGAACATCCTAGAATTCATAACTCCAGACAGTGATTTTTACGATGTTAACTGGGATTCCGGTCATTTTTACAGCTCCAAAGAAGAAATATTAGAGCTTTATTCTGGTTGGCAGCTTTTAGAAAGCGAAAATCGCAACTGGGAAGCGAGTCACAGTAAATTCAAAGACGGCCGCCCCATGTGGAACACAAGCGAAGTTTTAATTTTAAAGAAACCTCTTTGATCCTTTCTTCCCACCCCACAACAATTAATTTAAAAGCGAGCCGCTTTAGAAACATGACGGAGGAAAAATTTTCATGTTGTTCGTTTTCAATTAGAACAACATGAAAATTTTTTTGAGTCCGAAGGAAATTTTATCTGACCCCATAAAATTATCCTGTTTTCCAAAGCGGCTCGCTTTTAAATTAAACCAACCCAACTTATCCACACCTAAAACATTTCCTCTTTCACTCCCACTATTTTATAATATAAGGGTGAATTAATATTTCTCGTGTCGCGCGGGGGATTTAATTAAAATTATATTATAAAAAACATTTAAAAAAATAAAAAATTTAACACTATAAAAATCTTTATTTAATGCGGGAAGATTAATTAATTAGGTCGATCGCAACTAAAGATTTTACAAAAATGTTAGATTCATTAAAAAAGTTTACAAGCATTAATTATTATGAAAAAAAATCTTCAAAAATTTCTTAGCGTCTTAGTTTTGGCAGTTGCCTTGGTTGGTTTAACTTCTCAAAACGCAAGTGCTTCTTGGTCGTCTAACACTTCAAATGTAAACACTGTTAATACAAGTAATGTCGTAAAGGCTTCGGCTACTTTTGCCCCAGTTGGCATTCAGGTAGTTAACGTTGGTGCTGGTTCAGATATTCTTAACGACATCGCCCTCACCCTAACTGGTGCTAGTAGTTTTGATCCGGCAACGGATTTAGCCGCATTAACCTCAGATAGCTCAACGAGCGGCGTGGGTGTTTATTTAGACAACACTCCGGTGGGTACCTTTGGCGTTGAAGATCAGTCCTTCGTTATGAACCCTACGCCTAGCTACGTTGGTAGTGGTCCTTGGACAATCACTCTTAGTCCTAATGCCAATATTTCATCGGGCACCACTAAAAACTACTTAATCGTGCTTAGGACAGCTGCTGGTGCTACCAACGCCCATCAATTAAGAGTTGGTTTGGATAGCGTCACTTATGCTACGGCTGGCACTAAGACTGATCTAGCCGTGAGCGCCCCCAGTGCAAGTACCTTTATCACGGTAGATACTACCGCTCCAACGGTTTCCACTAGACTGACTCAAGATATTAACGCTAATGGTTTAATTGATGCCATTAAGGTTACCGCTAGTGAATCTATTCTTGATTCAACCTTATTAGCTGCTAACTTCGCCGTCGCCGGTTATACGGTGGCGAGCGTCTCTGGTACAGCTAACAGCAGCACGGCTAATGATAGTATTTTCTACATTAACTTAACCGAAGGGGCTGGGGCTTGCAGTAGTACTGACGCCTCTGGTTGTGATTCTGATGCGATTCCAAACGTCACCTACACCGCTGGTACTTTAACTGATCATGCCGGTACAGCTTTAGCCAATACCGGTGCCGTTGCTCCCACCGATGGATCCAAACCAATCGCTAAATATGCCAAATATAAAGACACCGATAATAATGCTCAGGTTGATCGAGTAGATGTCACTTTCTCTGAAAATATCGTGAGTGATGGTTACAATGGCGCTGACTATGCCGCTTCCACGGTCGGCACTGTTAATCTTGCTGCCGATTCAGCTGTTGCTACTTCCGGTGATGATTTACAGATTACTATTCTTGGTGATGCCGGTAAAACCGGTGGCGCCACCGACCCTATAATCACTTATACTAATAACTTCGTTGATACCTCAAGAGGTTTAAATGACGCTGCTAATAACGCGGTTATTACCACTGTTATTACCGCTACCGATGCCGCGGCTCCAGTCATTAACACTGTGACCATAGAAGACACGGATGCCAACGGTTTAATCGATAAATTAACCTATACTTGGTCTGAAAATGTGGATACAGACGATGGTGTTGCTCCAGTGGCAGCCGATGTGCCAACCACCCTTTTGCCAGATGGTCAAACAGCCACTTTCGGCTCAGCCACTTTCTCCGATCCAGCCGGCGCTTCAGCTGTCCTTACTATCACTGGTGTCACTGGTCAGGTAACTAAAAATACTGCCGCTGGTTCCACTGCTATTTCTGGTGATCTTTCAGCTAAGTGGAAAGATGCCGCTAGCGTTACCAATGCCGCTCATGTCACTGGGGCTACCGCCAACGAAACTATTACCGACTCGGCCGCTCCAGTTATTTCTTCTTCCACTGGTTCTGATAGCGACAACGATGGTAAGACTAACACCTACGTCATTACCTTCTCAGAAAACTTAACCGATAAAGGTGCTGCAGCTTCTAATGCCAACTTCACTGCTCGTAACGGTTCAAGTACAAGTGCTATTACTATTTCCACTGTTGCTATCGGAGTCACGGCTGGTGGTGGAGCCACTAAGGCCACTCTTAACTTAGACGACGCTGATGCCGATAACTTCACCGGCACGATTCAATTTTCTTACACCAGTTCTGGTGGCGGGGCTATAGTTGAAGACGCCGCTACTGGTACT